>NZ_JANQCZ010000002.1:0-154711 GCF_024723605.1 Campylobacter sp. LMG 17559 | reverse complement strand
TGATCTTGTTTGACTTTTCTTAATTCAAAAGGTATTTTAAAATATCCTAGATAACTTTTACTGTTTTTCATGATAGCTTCTCCAAGCTTATAGCTTAGTCTTTCTTTTATCCTTAAACTAGCTCCATAAAGTTTATTGTTTTGATGGATAAATATCTCATATTCATTTTTTAAGCCTTTGTGATTTAAAAAACGCAAAAGATTGTGATTTTGACTTTGTAAAAATGTTTGCATATCAAGTTTTTTTAGTTCATAGTATTCTAGTGCTAATTCTTTATAAAATGCTATAGGTGGTATTAAAGAATCATGGGTATTTGTAAGATAATTTTTACATTCAATCTTTTTATCATTATCATTTTCTAAAAGTAAAATTCCTATTAAGTCTACATAATCAAGCCTTGGTGTTTTTTCATTTGCTATGCTTAAGCCCGAACTTTCTTCACTTTGCTTGATAACTTGTGTATTGACATACAAAAAGGTTTGCTCATCACAAATTGCTTTTTCATTTTGTATATCTTGAAAAGTATTGATAAGTCCAAAATTTTTTACTAATTTAAAAGATGAGTTTTCAATACTTATAGATGATATAGCATGGGTTGATGAGTTAGTGTGATTCCAAGTGTGCATGCCTAAGATTTGATAGTTTTTTAACTCTTTTGGAAAAATGATTTTTTCATTAGCTTTAATCTTTGTAGTTTTTTCACAAAAAAATGAGTTTTTATACTCTATTTTAGTTGAATTTGAGGGCGTAAAGATATGAAATTTTCTTTTTGAGCAAATGATCTTTTCTTTGGATTTTTTAAAGCTATGTAAATTTTTAATGATGTTTTTACCAAGCTCTTGCATAGCTAGTGGCATAGGGTGGAATTTATAGTTTTGATCAAAATCATAAAGATTATTTTTTTGGTAGTAAAGATCTACATCGATTAGATTAAAACCATAATGAGCACAATTTTTCCTATGAGTTTCATTGATAGCTTTTGATTTATCATTACAAGCTGGTATGGGGAGTATAAGCACTATAGTAATTTTGTTTGCTTTGTAAAGTTCTTCATAAAAATAATCAATATTTCTAAGTATAATATTTAAACTCATAGGGCTTAAATAATCATTGATATTTGATTCACTGATGAGAAAATCACTTTTATTTATAGTATTTTCATGGCGTATTAACTCATAAAGATTTTGTAAAGAAGTACTAAGCCCTAAAGCGTAATTATGTAATGTAATGTCTTTATTTTCAAGACCTATCCTAAGACCATTTTTAACTACACTATTGCTACCACCTAGTAAGATTATATTCATAAGTTCTTTCTTGATTTTATAATTTTTTATTTATTTTATAAAATATTTTTTAATGAATAATTTCAGAGTAAAAACCCCTCATTTTATCTTTAAATAGGTATTTGACAAAGATAACAACTTTGGCTATATTTTTAAATTCAGTATTAAATTTACTTAGGATGTTGATGGAAAAAATATGCCAAAAAAGAGATGTTTTTTATATAGCTGGTTATGATCCTAGAGGATATAGGCATTATTATGCTATGTTTAAAAAAAATTTAGCCGAGCAAAATAAACTTTTAAATTATGATTATACTTTATCAAAAGCTCAAGCTAATACATATGCTTTTTGGCAAATTCAAACCCCGCATACAAGTACTTCTTACACCTTTTTAAGCTGGAATGATATAGTTAAAAAAAACTGGTCAGAGGGTATAAAAGATGCCTTGAGTGATTGCTATAGTTTTTTTAGAATTTATACTATTACAGGACTTTTTTTAAAATTCGGTAAAGAATCCCCGCACCAACTTATCACAGGTTATTATCCATTTTTTTATGTGCTTTTAAGTTTGATTTTTACTTTAGTTTGTGCTTTTGGAAGTTTATTTTATTTGCAAAATTTTCATATTATTTTAGGAATTTTAGCTTTTGTTTTATCGTTAGTGTTTTTACCAAAAATGCTTTATAAACTAGGCAAGAGATTAGCTGTTTTTTGGATAGCTAGAATTTGTTCTTTTTGCGCAAACTGGGAGAAAAATTCTCAAGGTGAACTTGAATTAAGAATGGATGATTTTGCTAGAGTTATTTTTGAAAAATTAAAAGAAAATGCAAATGATAAAAACTATGAACTCATCTTAAGCGCACATAGTGTAGGAACGGTGCTTTGCATAAATGTTTTAGCAAAAGTGCTTAGAAAATGTGAAAAAGAAAATGTTTCTTTTAAAAATTTAAAGGTTTTAACTCTAGGTGAGTGTATACCTTTGGTAAGCTATCAAAAAAGATCTTTTGAGTTTAGAAAAGACTTAGAGTATTTAGGAAATAAAAATTTAATATGGTATGATTTTACTTCTATTATTGATGGGGCTTGTTTTGCACAAGTTGATTTCATACATACAAGCGGGGTAAAAGCGCAATTTAGCCCAAAATACCTTTCGGCTAAATTTCATACCTTATATAAAAGCAAAGATTATAAAAAAATCAAAAAAGACAAATATAAAGCACATTTTTTATATTTATTTGCTACACAAATTCAAGGAGTATATAACTTTTTTGAATTTATCATAGGCAAAAATAAATTAGAAGAAAAAATCAAATAGGAGAAAAACATGGGTCAGTGTCCCTTTCATCCAAAGCCTTATAAAAATAAAGCTTCTACATTAACCACTTTTTTACTAAAAAGAAGATCATGGCTTGATGGGCTTTATGAGCGAAGCTATAAAATGATGATGGGTAGAGTAAAAATGCCTGGATTTGATCTATATGTAGTAAATGATCCAAAAGAAGTTAGACGCATTATGGTAGATGAGGTTAGAGAATACCCAAAAAGCCAACTTTTGCATGAGCTTTTAGAGCCACTTTTGGGCATAAGCATTTTTACAACTAACGATAGAGTATGGGAAAAGCAAAGAGAGCTTTTAAGACCTTCTTTTGAAATGACGAGAATTTCTAAGGTTTTTAATTTGATGAGTGAGGCAGCTTCTGATATGATGGCAAGATTTGCAAAATATGAAGATAAAGCGGTTATAGAAGTAGATGAAGCTATGACTTTTGTGACTGCAGATGTGATTTTTAGAACTATCATGTCATCAAAACTTGATGAGCAAAAAGGCAAACTTGTTTTGGATGCTTTTGTAACTGTGCAAGAAGAAACAGTTAAAACAGCTATGCGAAGAATGTTCCGTTTCCCAACTTGGCTTTCAAATCTTTTAGGTGAGAGAAAAAGACTTAAAGCAGGCACTACTATACGCAAAGTTTTATCAGATATTATAAAACCAAGATATGATAATGCTATAAATGATCAAGGAAAATATGAAGATATTTTATCATCATTGCTTATGGTAGTAGATGCAGATACTAATGAGAGATTTTCTTTTAATGAAATTTTAGACCAAGTTGCCATGCTTTTCTTAGCAGGCCATGAAACCACTGCAAGCTCGCTAACTTGGACGCTATATATTTTAAGTATTTCTCCAGATGAGCAACAAAAAGCCTATGAAGAAATCATGCAAGTTGCAGGTGATGAGGAGTTTAAAATAGAGCATATTAGAGCAATGAAATATCTTACAAATGTGTTTAAAGAAAGCTTGAGACTTTATCCACCAGTTGGTTTTTTTGCTAGAGAAGCAAGAAATGATAACAAAATGAGAGATAAGCTTATCAAAAAAGGTTCAGGCGTAGTGGTAGCTCCATGGCTTATCCATAGGCATGATAGTTTTTGGGAAAATCCACATGAGTTTGATCCAAGTCGCCATGAAGATAAAAGCAAGATTAAAAAAGACACTTATATGCCTTTTGGTATGGGAGAGCGTGTGTGTATAGGGCAGGGCTTTGCTATGCAAGAGGCTGTTTTGATTTTAGCTAATATTTTAAGGACTTATAAGTTAGAATTAGAAGAAAATTTCGTGCCCGATATAGTAGGAAGACTAACTATAAGATCAGCAAATGGTATGAATATAAGATTTATAAAAAGGCAAAAATGAAAGAAAAATTAGCAGGAACTATACTGCTTTGTGCTATCGTTCCTTTAGCGGTGATTAGTTATCTTTTTATTGTTATAGTAGGAACTTTTGGTAATCCTGCTAGAGTTAGACAAGGTGTGAGAGCACTTGATCATTTTGTCAATGCTACTTTGTTTAATGGTTATGCTTGGGAGTCTTTATCATCTCATGCTTGGAGGGAGCGCGATAAAAGATGGGCTAAAATAGTTATTAAAATCACAGATTTTTTCGATAAAAATCATTGCCAAAAGGCAAATAAAAGAGAACAACCTATAGTAGATTTAGTTTTAGAAAGAAAGCTTACCGAGCAAACCGTCGGTAAGCAACTTTAATTTTCTCCAAATAAAGCCTTAAGATTTTTAAATGCTTCTTCTTGGTTGTTAGTTTTTTCTTCACTGTTTACTTCATTGAGTTCTATTTCATATCCAAGAAGCATGCTTGCTAAGCGTATATTGATCCCACTTTTTCCTATAGCTTTGCTTTTTTGCTCACTATTTAGCGTTACAATAGCTTTTTTATCTTCAATACTAACTGAGTTTATAATGGCTGGAGCTAGGCTTCTTGTGATTAAAATTGCCATTTCATTAGAATACTCAATACAATCAATATTTTCATTTTTTAATTCTTTGCTTACAGCATTGATTCTAACTCCTTTTATACCCACAGTTGCTCCTACTGCATCAACGCTTGGACTATTTGCTTGTAAGATGATTTTTGCTCTCTCACCTGGAATTCTTGCACTTGCATAAATATTTATAAGACCATCTTTGATTTCAGGAACTTCAGCTTTTAATAAAGCTTCTAAAAATTTAGGGCTAGTTCTACTAAGCTCCATTCTCATACCTGATTTATCAATATATACATGTCTAATAACAGCTTTAATCACATCGCCTACTTTAAATTTTTCACCTTTGATACGATTTTTTCTAGGTAAATATGCACGAAACTCATCAATTTCTACATAAGTATTTTCTTCACTATCTACTCTTACCACGCTACCAAAAACCATGTGCCCTACCATTTTTTGGTATTTTTCATAGATTTTTTCTTCTAAGAGTTTTTGAATGTTATATTCTAATTCTTTATGTAAGATATTTACAGCAGTGCGGCCTAAATTTTCCAAAGAACATTCATAAGTTAGCTCATCGCCAATTTCTACATCTTTAGCTTCAGCCCTTGCTTTACTTAAAGCGATAAAATGCTCATTTTCATTTTCTAATCTTTCATCATTATCAGCTACTACGATGATTTTTTGATAAAGTTGTAAATTTTTACCTGAATCAACAAAAAATTCATACTTATCGCCATAAATTTTCTTAGCAGTATTAATAAGTGCTTTTTTAACTCTTTCTCTTACATCTTCTATTTGTAAATTTTTCTCATTAGCAATGGATTCAATTATATCTGTGATTTTTTCCATAATGACAATACAACCTTAATTTTGGATTTTAAAAGTTTGAAGAATAAAATTATATCTTTAATAAGTTTAATTAAAAGTAAAATTTGCTATAATTTCAGATTAAAAAAACTTGAGGATGATGATATGGATTTAAAAATAGCAAGAACCTCTGTTGATGAAAAGCCAAAAAGTATAAGTTTAGAAAGTATTGAAAAGGCTGTGGATAAAGAAGGTCAAAAATTTTTCTATTTTGATAAAGACAATGCACATAAGCAATTAATCGCTTTAGTAGAGCATTTTGAAAAAAAAGGAAAATGTGTTTATCATAGAACGATCAAATATGGTTTAGATGATACAGATTTTATGTATGAGGTACACATTCTTTGAGTAAAAAACTTTTTATACAAACTTTAGGTTGTGCTATGAATGTGCGTGATTCAGAGCATATGATAGCCGAACTTAAAGAAAAAGAAAATTACGAATTAACTCAAGATGCAAAAGAAGCAGATTTGATTTTAATCAATACTTGCTCAGTACGTGAAAAGCCTGTGCATAAGCTTTTTTCAGAAGTTGGAAGTTTTGAAAAAATCAAAAAAAATGGCGCTAAAATAGGAGTTTGTGGTTGCACTGCCTCACATTTAGGAGATGAGATTTTTAAGCGTGCTCCAAATGTGGATTTTGTTTTGGGTGCTAGAAATGTTTCTAAGATCACAAAGGCTGTAAATACGCCAAAATTTTTAGGTAATGATATAGATTTTGATGAGAGTAATTATGCTTTTGCAGATTTTAGAAATAGTCTTTATAAAACTTATATTAATATCTCTATAGGTTGTGATAAACATTGTACTTATTGTATAGTGCCTCACACAAGAGGAGATGAGATTTCTATACCTTTTGAGATTATTAAAAATGAAGCATTAAAAGCTGTTTCTAAAGGTGCTAAAGAGATTTTTTTATTAGGACAAAATGTTAATAATTATGGCAAAAGATTTTCTAATGCACATGAAAAGATTAATTTTTCAGATCTCTTGGAAAGGTTAAGTGAAATTGAAGGTTTGGAACGTATCCGCTTTACAAGCCCACATCCATTACATATGGATGATAGATTTTTAGAGGTTTTTTCTAAAAATTCTAAAGTGTGTAAGTCTATGCATATGCCTTTACAAAGTGGTTCAAGTGAAATTTTAAAAGCTATGAAACGCGGTTATACTAAAGAGTGGTATTTAGATAGAGCATTGAAATTGCGTTCTATGTGTAAGGATGTGAGTATTTCCACTGATGTGATTGTAGCTTTTCCAGGTGAGAGCGATAAAGACTTTGAAGATACTATGGATGTACTTGAAAAAGTGCGTTTTGAGCAAATGTTTTCTTTTAAATATTCTAAAAGACCACTAACTAAAGCTGCAACTATGCCAAATCAAATTCCTGATGATATAGCTTCAAAACGCTTGAGTATTTTACAAGCAAGACATACAGAAATTTTAGATGAAATTGTTGCAAAACAAAAAGATAAAGAATTTGAAGTTTTATTTGAAGAATTAAGAAGTGAGGGCTTTGTAGCAGGTAGAAGTGATAATAACTTTTTGATTCAAGTTAAAGGTAGTGAAGAGTTATTAGGACAAATGAAAAAAATAAAAATCACCAATCCTAGGCGTATGGTGTTAAATGGCGAAATCCTTTAAGATTAATCTTTTAGCTTTTGGAATTTTTTTATTACAATGGCTGATTTTTTTAACTTGTAGAAAGGTTTATTTAGGGCAAAAGCTTCCAAAAAGATCATGTGTGATACTTTTTTGGCATGGGCGTCTTGCTCTAATGCCTTTTGCTTATCGTAAAATGGGTATTAAAGGAAAAAAGGCTTATGTGATGATTTCACACCATAAAGATGGAGAAATCATTGCTAGAAATATTGCCTTTTTTGGTTTGGATACTTTAAGAGGTAGCACAAGCAAAGGTGCTTTGGCTTTATTAAAACAATCTTTTAAAATTTTAGATCAAGGCGATGATGTGATTATCACTCCAGATGGACCAAGAGGGCCTTATCATAGTGTTTCAGATGGTTCTGTGATGATAGCTTTGAAAAAAAATGCTCCACTTTTTTTGCTAAATTACGAAGCAAGCTCTTTTTGGGAATTTAAAAGTTGGGATAAAATGATCTTACCTAAACCTTTTTCTAAGATTACCTATAGACTAAGTGAAGAAATCAAAATACAAAATTTAAATTTAGAAGAAGCTAAAGTATTGATAAAAGAAAAATTTGATATGATAAGTCAAATAGACAAAGGATAAACACTATGTTATCTTTTTTTAGAAAATATATTTTACAACTTTTAGTTTGTATTTGCTATGATGAAAAACAATACATTATAAGATGTCATACTTGGAAAAAATCCCAAGCTGTTGATACTTTTGAAAAAAGCTTTGAAGATAAAGAAAAAGCCATAGAATATGTAAAAAATTTAACTAAAGATTTTCAAATTTATTATATATGTACTTTTTTTACTCCTATTGCCCAAGGTGTTGTGCCAAGCTCAAATTTTAAAGATCTTTCCAATTTTGGTGTCGATGCAAGTAGTGTTAAGTGCATTTCTTTTAACAATGGCTTATTGTATGCATCTAATCATTCTTTAAGCTCATATGAACAAGATTATGAGGCTTTTGGCGGTTTGGATTTACTTTATTCGCCTTTTTCTTTGCTTTATCATTGTATGACAAATAGAGGTTTTGAAGAAAAAATTGGCCTTTATGTATATAGATACCATGATTTTGTTGCGATGTTAATTTGTAAAAATGAAGCTATATTATTTGGAAGTTATTTTAATATAGCTAGTCAAAATTATGATGAAGATGATTTTTTTGATGATATTAAAGAAGAATTTGATTTACAAATTGATGATGAAAATCAAGAAGAAGAAAATGAGCAAAATTATGACTTAAAAAGCTTAGAAGAAATGAGTCAAGAGCTTGATAAACTTGAGGAATTAGGTGAAGAAAAAGAAGAGCTTCCTGTTGAGTCTTTAGAAAATTTTAGCTCAGATATGAAAATGATAGAATACATCATCTCAAGTGTAAAAGAATTTTATCAAAATCCTTTGTATGATAATAGCTTTTTGGAAGAAATTGTGATTTTTGATGAGGAAAGTTTTAGTTCGACCTCGCTTGATTATTTAGAAAATGAGCTTTTTATAAAACCTAAAGTAAAACTTGTAGATACTTTAAATTTGATGAATGAACTTATGGTGAAGGACTTAAAATTATGAGATATAGTCTAATCAAACCTAAGATAAAACCTGTTTTTAATCTTTTTACTAGAATTTGGATTTATTTTACTAGTATTAGTGTTGCTTTGATTTTTGTAGTATTTATTGTGGTAGTTTTTAAAAGTTATTATGCGTCTGTGCAACTTGATAATAAAAAAGAAGAATTAGCTCAAATTATTGCACAAATTAATGCTAACAAGCTTAAATATCAAGAATTAGTAAGACAAAATGATAAAGCAGAGTTGATTTTGGGAGATTTAGAGCAAGAACAAGAAAATGGTAAAAATAAAGTTTTATTAAAAAGTATTCAAAATCTTTTTACTCTAGTGCCTAAAAACATATCTTTAGATGAGGTTTTAATGGAAGATAGATCACTTATTTTAAGAGGCATTACACCTACTAAAGAAATGTTTGCGTTATTATTAGAGGCTCCATTAAGAAGTATTTTTTCCAATTCTCAAACAAGTTATTATCAATTAGAAAACGGGTGGTATCGCTTTGTAAGTGTAAATATCACTATACCAGAGGAAATGTATGAGCAAAAACGATAAGAGCTTAGAAGAAGCTGATGTATTAAAAATCTTGATTTACTCTTTTTCATTTGTTGCGCTTTGTGCGATTTTGATTTTATTTTTAATCGTGCCTTTTTTGAAAGATTATAAAATCGAACATTCAAGATTAGCAACCCAGCAAATTCAAAATACTAAAGCAATAAATGAGTTACAAGCTTTAGAAAAAGTTATTGATGAGTTTCAAAAGGTGAATGCGCAAAATTTAGCTCAAATCAATGCAGAATTTTCACAAAAAGAATTATTAGAATTCATGAAAAATTACTTTGATGATGTAAAAATCAATCTCATTCCTATTAAAAAAGAGCAAGAGTATTTAAAATACCAATTTGGAGCCAATGTAAAGATGAAAAATCCTCAATCTTTTTATTCTTTTTTAAATGATTTGCAAAGATATAAAAATTTAATAGAAATTAGCACTCCTGTAGAGTTTAAATCCGAAGAAAAACACATTAATCTTAAATTTAAGATCAAAGTGTTTTATGCACAAGCTATTCAAAGATGATTACTTCATTATTTTGATAAGGAGCAGCTTTTTCTTCTTTTTTATCATCTTGTTTTACATCTTGAACTTCTGAATTTTCTTGTGTTTTTAGCTCTTCTTTGATTTCTTTTACACTAGTTTTTAAACTAGATGTGATTTCTTTATAAAAAGCGACAAAAACTTTATCAATTTCTAAAGCACTTGCTGCAAGACTTTCATTAAGCTGAGTAGGAACAGCACTGTATACCTCTCTAAAGCTTTCTATGCTTGCTTGACCTTTTATAGGATAATTTAAAATAATAGGATCGTTTAATTTTGCTGAGCTTGTTGTGCTTTGAAAAGTATCTTCTTGATGTAAATTATTTAAATGACTTTGAGCTTCTAAAATAATCATAAAAGAAGACTCTACGCTATCACCTCCAAGACTTGAATTTCTTGTAACCTTATCTTCATATAAATTAGCATTAATAACTATATTAAAAGCATAATCAGGATTTTCATTATCTATAGCATATCCTTTACTTTGAAGCAATGCTTTGCTATCTTCTAAAAGTTGTTTTTTGAGTAATTCTAAGCTTTTATTAATTCTTTGATTTAGAGTAGATTGCTCAAAATATGAACTATAAAAAGTGCTTTTTATAATTTCTACATCATTGATTTTGACTTTAGGGCTATTAGCATTTGTGTGGTTATGTTCTTCAAAAGTGCTTTTAAAATTTGGCATAGAAATATAATAAGTTTTTTGATTACCAGCGCAAGCACTTAAAAATAAAATTATGCTAAAAAATAATAATATTTTTTTCATTTTTCCTCCTTTTGATTTTTATAATTATAACAATTTTTTGCTATATTATATGTTTTATAATAAGGGCTTTTTATGGAATTTTGGCAAAATATTTATGCAAATTTTGATGTAGTGGCTTTTGAAATTTTTGGTTTAAAAGTGCATTGGTATGGCATTATGTATGTGCTAGCCTTGCTTGTTGCTTTAATGGTTGCAAAATACTATGCGATTAAAGACAATATGGGAATTTCTAAAGCTATGCTTGATAGCTATTTTATATGGGTAGAAATAGGGGTGATTTTAGGTGCAAGAATAGGCTATATTTTAATTTATGATGCGCATACTTTATGGTATCTTACACATCCTTGGCAAATTTTTAATCCCTTTTATAATGGAGAATTTGTAGGGATTAGGGGTATGAGTTATCATGGAGCTGTTGTTGGATTTTTAATAGCAACTTATGCTTTTTGTAAAAAAAATAAGCAGAATTTATGGAAATATTTAGATTTGGTTGCTATTAGTGTGCCATGTGGATATATTTTTGGTCGTATTGGAAATTTTTTAAATCAAGAGTTATTTGGTAGAGCTACGGAAGTACCTTGGGGTATTTATGTAGATGGGATATTGCGTCATCCTTCACAACTTTATGAAGCATTTTTAGAAGGTTTTGTAGTTTTTGCTATTTTATTACTAATAAAAAAATATAAAAAATACAACGGAGAATTGATTGCTTACTATACTATTTTATATGCCCTAGCGCGCTTTGTATGCGAGTTTTTTAGAGAGCCTGATTTTGGTATAGGCTTTGTTGCTTTTGGTATGAGTATGGGTCAGATATTAAGCTTATTAATGTTTTTATTAGGACTATTTCTATCTTTTTATTTAAGAAATATTAAAAAAAATTTATAAATTTTTATTTATTTTAAGAATAAAAGTTCTATAATTGCTCCGATATTAAAACTTATCAACTTTTAAAAGGAGTAAATATGAGCCAACTCATTGAAGGTTTTTTAGGCAAGAGTATTGATGGCAAAAAAAGTAAAATGCCAGCAAAACTTGACTATATTCAAAGTGCAACAGGCTTGATTTTAGGCTTGTTTATGTGGGCACATATGTTTTTCGTTTCTACCATTTTGGTTAGTGATGATTTTTTTGATTCAGTGGTTCACTTTTTAGAACTAAAATTTATCATTAATAGCCCTATGATGAGCTACATCACTTCTTTCTTAGCTGCCTGTGTTTTGGTTATTTTCTTTGTGCATGCGGGTCTTGCAATGAGAAAATTCCCTATTAATTTCAGACAATACCAACTTTGTAGAACACACTTAAAATATATGAATCATGGCGATTCTTCTTTATGGTGGGTTCAAGCTGCAACTGGTTTTGTAATGTTTTTCTTGGGTTCTGCACACTTAATTTTTATCATTACTAATGCAGATAAAATCAGTGCTGATATGTCAGGCGATAGAGTAGTGAGCCATTTTATGTGGTTATTTTACATTGCCTTATTAATCTGTGTTGAGTTGCATGGTAGTATTGGTTTATATAGATTATGTGTAAAATGGGGTTGGTTTGAAGGTAAAGATGCAAAAGAAAGTCGTAAAAAACTTAAAAAAGCAAAATGGTTTATTAGTATTTTCTTCTTAGTTTTAGGTGTATTAAGCTTAGCTGCTTTTGCAAAAATAGGCTTTAATAATTACCAAAACAACTCTGTAGCGCAAATAGTAAAAACTTATGATGGAGCTAAATATGAACATACAATATAGTGATGCTTTAGTTATCGGTGGTGGTCTTGCAGGTTTAAGAGCTGCTATTGAAGTTGCAAAAAGTGGTCAAAGTGTAACTTTATTAAGTATTTGTCCGGTTAAAAGATCTCACTC
Source organism: Campylobacter sp. LMG 17559 (assembly GCF_024723605.1). NCBI lineage: Bacteria > Pseudomonadati > Campylobacterota > Epsilonproteobacteria > Campylobacterales > Campylobacteraceae > Campylobacter > Campylobacter sp. LMG 17559. The sequence goes on along the minus strand of NZ_JANQCZ010000002.1, from coordinate 142,335 downwards.
AGCTGCTGTACAAGGTGGTATGCAAGCGAGTTTAGGAAATAGCGTTAAAGGCGAGGGAGATAATGAAGATGTGCATTTTGCTGATACAGTAAAAGGTTCTGACTGGGGTTGTGATCAAGAAGTTGCAAGAATGTTTGCGCAAACTGCTCCAAAAGCTGTGCGTGAGCTTGCTGCTTGGGGTGTGCCTTGGACTAGGGTTACAAAAGGACCTAGAACTGTAGTTATCAATGCTCAAAAAACTACCATTGAAGAAAAAGAAGAAGCACATGGTCTTATAAATGCAAGAGACTTTGGTGGTACTAAAAAATGGAGAACATGTTATATCGCTGATGCAACAGGACACTGTATGCTATATGGTGTGGCAAATGAAGCGATTAAACATCAAGTTAAAATCATCGATAGAATGGAAGCAGTAAGAATTATCCATGATGGTAAAAAATGTCTAGGGGCTATTGCTAGAGATTTAACTAATGGGGAATTAATCGCTTATGTTGCTAGAGGAACTATGATTGCAACAGGTGGTTATGGTAGAATTTATAAACAAACTACAAATGCTGTTATTTGTGAAGGTACAGGAGCTGCTATTGCACTTGAAACTGGACTTTGCAGACTTTCAAATATGGAAGCAGTGCAATTTCACCCAACTCCAATCGTACCAAGTGGTATCTTACTAACTGAAGGTTGTAGAGGTGATGGTGGTATCTTAAGAGATGTTGATGGTTATCGCTTTATGCCTGATTATGAGCCTGAGAAAAAAGAACTTGCAAGCAGGGACGTTGTAAGTCGTAGAATGATGGAGCATATTAGAAAAGGAAAAGGTGTAAAAAGCCCTTATGGGGATCATTTATGGCTTGATATTTCTATCCTCGGTCGTGCTCATGTTGAAAAAAATCTTCGTGATGTTCAAGATATTTGTAAGACATTTAATGGCATTGATCCTGCTGATGAGGGTCCAAAAGGCTGGGCACCAGTTTTACCTATGCAACATTACTCAATGGGTGGTATTAGAACTAAGCCAACCGGCGAAAGTCAATGGCTAAATGGTCTTTTTGCGTGTGGTGAAGCAGCTTGCTGGGATATGCACGGATTTAATCGCTTGGGTGGAAATTCATGTTCAGAAACTGTTGTTGCAGGTATGATCGTGGGAGATTATTTTGCACAATATTGTAAAGAAAATGGTAATGATATTGATACAAATATCGTTAAATCTTTCCTTTCTAAAGAGTATGATTACTTAAAATCTCTTGTAAGTAAAGAAGGAAAACATGATGTATTTGAAATCAAAAACAGAATGAAAGACATTATGTGGGAAAAAGTAGCTATATTTAGAACAGGCCAAGGTCTTGAAGAAGCGGTTAAAGAACTTGAAGAATTGTATCAAAAATCACTTGATTTAAAAGTACATGATAAAGAATTAAAATGTGCAAATCCAGAGCTTGAAGAAGCTTATAGAGTTCCAAGAATGCTAAAAATTGCTTTATGTGTTGCTTATGGTGCGCTTTTAAGAACAGAAAGTCGTGGGGCTCATTATAGAGAAGATTATCCAAAAAGAGATGATTTAAACTGGATGAAAAGAACAAATACTTACTGGGTAGAAGGTGAAAGTATGCCTAGAGTTGAGTATGAAGATCTTGACATTATGAAAATGGAAATCCCACCTGCATTTAGAGGTTATGGTGCTAAAGGAAATATCATTGAAAACCCATTAAGCGAAAAACGCCAAGCTGAAGTTGATGCAATCCGTGAAAAAATGGAAGCAGAAGGCAAAGGTAGATATGAAATTCAACATGCTTTAATGCCTTATGAATTACAAGCTAAATTTAAAGCACCAAATCAAAGAATAGGAGTTGATTATGAGTAGAAAATTAACAATAAGAGCATTTAAATATAATCCATTAAGTAAAATTTCTAAGCCTCACTTTGTTACTTATGAGCTTGAAGAAACTCCATTTATGACGATTTTCGTGTGCTTAACTCAAATCAGAGAAAAAATGGATGCAGATTTGAGTTTTGACTTTGTATGTAGAGCAGGGATTTGTGGAAGCTGTGCTATGATGATTAACGGTAAGCCAAAACTTGCTTGTAAAACATTGACAAAAGACTATCCAGATGGCGTTATAGAGCTTATGCCTTTACCTGCATTTAGACACATAAAAGATTTAAGTGTTAATACAGGTGAGTGGTTTGATGGTATGTGCAAACGCGTTGAAAGCTGGGTGCATAATGAAAAAGAAACAGATATTTCTAAACTTGAAGAACGTATTGAGCCAGAAGTTGCTGATGAGACTTTTGAACTTGATCGTTGTATAGAGTGTGGAATTTGTGTTGCTTCTTGTGCGACTAAGCTAATGAGACCTGACTTTATCGCAGCTACTGGACTTTTAAGAACAGCTAGATATTTACAAGATCCACATGATCACAGAACCATAGAAGATTTTTATGAATTAGTGGGTGATGATGATGGTGTGTTTGGATGTATGTCTTTGCTTGCATGTGAAGATAATTGTCCAAAAGAACTGCCTTTACAAAGCAAAATCGCTTATATGAGAAGACAGCTTGTCGCTCAAAGAAACAAATAATCCTAGCCCCCAAGAAAAGGGGGCTCTTAAAACCTTACTAAAACAAATTTGGCAAAATCATAGCGTTTATCTTGACACAAATACACTTTTTGATGAAAGTTTGATTGATGTTCAAAAAGCAGCAATTCTTTTAAGTACTAATCTTGAAAATTATGAAAGATTTGGCGCTTTAAATGAATTTAAAAGTTTGATGAAAAGTTTAAATTTACGCTTAGATCTTTATGGTATTCAGTATGCACAGGTTTGTTTTATTAACGCTTTAAATTTAGGAATTTTAGACAAAAATGAGCTTTTAAAATCCCTGGAAAAACTTCAAAAAATCACTGATAATACTTTAATATATGCTTTTGTATCTAAACAAAAAGTTATTCAAAAAGATTACAAACAAGAAGTTAAAAACTCACATCAAACACTAGATTTTATTAACCAAAACTTACAAGAGCTTTGCGAGGATGAAAAAGCTCAAAAACTCTTACAAGAAGCTTTAGTTAAATTTAGCAATATTGATTTTTCTATCGCAGTAACAGGTGTGGTAAATGCAGGTAAATCAAGCATGCTAAATGCGCTTTTAAAAAAAGATTTTCTAGGTGTATCTAATGTGCCTGAAACTGCAAATTTGAGTGTTTTAAAATACGGCAAAGAACAAAAGGCTAAGATATATTTTTGGAGTGAAGAAGAATGGCAAGATATTTTAAAAATCTCCAAAGATAATCAAGACATGCAAGAACTTATCAAGCAATTAGAGCAAAATTTTAATCTAAATGAATATATTGAAAAAGAAAATAAAAATATAGAAATAAAAATTGAAGAATTAAAAAATTACACTAGCGCAAAAAATAAAATCTCAGCACTTATTAAAAAAATAGAGCTTTTTTCATCGCTTGATTTTTTAAAAGATAATATTTGTATAGTTGATACTCCAGGACTTGATGATGTGATCATCCAAAGAGAGCTTTTAACAAAAGCGTATATAAGTAAGGCTGACTTTTTAATTCATCTTATGAATGCTTCTCAAAGTTTAAGTCAAAAAGATTGTGATTTTATTATAGAATGTTTGCTAACTTCAAGAGTAAGTAAGCTTTTGATTGTGCTTACTAAAGCTGATTTGCTTAGTCAAAAAGACTTGCAAGAAGTAATTAGCTATACTAAAAATAAACTCAAAGAAAATTTAGCACAAAAGCAACTTAGCCAAGAATTATTAGATAATGTAGATTTTGTGTGTATTTCTTCAAAACTAGCCAATGATTTTTATCAAAAAAAAGGTGGAAATTTAGAACAAAGTAATATTTTAACACTAGAAGAACTTATAGCTAAAAGCTTATATGATAAAAACAAAATTGCTCTAAGTGCTTATAAAAAAGAATTATTATTACATTTAGAAAAAATAGAAGAAAAAATTAAATTTTCTAATAAAATGCTAAATTACGAAAGCTTTGAGCTTGATAAGCAAAATCAAACTATTATCAATGATTTTAAAGCAAAAAAAGAAAAATTAATGCAAGTAAAAGCAGAGCTAAGTGCTATTTTTAACAAAAAAGATGAAAATGCTCAAGAAATTTTAACGCTTTTACATTTGCTAGCTAAGAAACTAAAAGAAAAACTTATAGATGAGCTAAAATATAATCAAAATAATAAAATCAAAAATAACATTCAAAGATTAAATACTATCATTGATACGACTTTAAAAGATGGAATTTTTGATCTTTTAAGAGAATTAAAACAGCAAAGTGAATATAAGATCAATGAGCTTAAAAGTACACTAAGCGTGAAATATGATTTTTTAAAAGCTATTTTAGAGCAAAATTGTGATGATTTTAAAAGCAAGGTTGAAGCAAAAATAGAAGGTATTTTTACTAATGAACTTTTTATGACATTAAAAGCAGGACTTTTAAAAAATTTAGAGTCTACTCAAGATATTTATAAGCTAGAAAGTTCTTTAGAAAATCAAATTTTAGAAAAATTACAAACATTTAATATAGAAAAAATTGCCCTAGATTTAAAAAATAATCAAGAATTTTTTACTAATTTAGAGCTTAGTTTGAATTTATACGAAAAAGAACAAGAAGAGCAAATCAAAGACTTAAAAGGCTTGATTTTACAAATAGAACAAAATGAGCAAAACTCCAAAGAGCTTTTAGAAAAAAACAACGCAAAATTACAAAGTTTAAAGACTTTAAAAACGGAGCTTTTAAATGCAAAATGATTTGATTAATGATTTTTTAAAAGCTTATGAAAATACATATTGTAAAAGCTTTGATGATAGTTTTGAAGGAAAAATTTTAGCAATTAAAAATGCATTTTTAGAGCCAAGTTTGCATTTAAATGATGTGTTTTTAAAAGATCTTGAAATGATTATAGCTAGCTATAAAAGAGCCATTAATGTGGCCATTATAGGGCAATTTTCTAGCGGTAAATCCACGCTTTTAAATTTAATTTTACAAAAAGAATGCCTACCAACAGGCGTGGTGCCAGTGACTTTTAAGCCTACTTTTTTACGCTATGCTAAGGAGTATTTTTTAAGAGTTGAATATGAAGATGGCAGTGATGAGATTGTTGATATAGATGAGCTTTCTAAATTTAGCGATCAAAGAAATGAGCTAAAAGAAACTAAAAGTTTGCACCTTTTTGCGCCTATTGAGCTTTTAAAAGATATCACGCTTATAGATACCCCAGGTTTAAATGCAAACACCACCGACACGCTAACTACTTTTAAAGAGCTTTCTTTTATGCATAGTGCTATTTGGCTTAGTTTGATTGATAATGCAGGTAAAAAAAGTGAAGAAGATGCTATAAAAGCAAATGCCAAGCTTTTAGAGCGTGGTGGGATTTGCGTGCTAAATCAAAAAGATAAGTTAAGTCAAGATGAGTTAGAAAATGTTTTAAATTATGCTCATTTAGTTTTTGATAAGTATTTTGAAAAAATCATTGCAATTTCATGCAAAGAAGCAAAATTTGATTTGCAAAAGTCAAATTTGCCTTTGCTTTATGAGTATTTAAAAGAACTTGATTATGAGTGTATTAAAAAAGATTTTATCAAAGAAAAACTTAGTAATTTATGCGAACTTTTGTCAAATCAATATGATTTATTTCAAAATGCGCTAGAACAATTAGAGCTTAAATTTAATACTATTTTGCAAACTTTCAAAGTAAGTAATCTAGAGCAAAAAATCAAAATTTTAAATCATAATTGTTTAGATAAATTAAAACTTGTTGGAGAAAAAATTTCTCAAGAAATTTTAAAATTTATCAAAGAAAAAGATAGTAGTTATTATAAAGAAGCTAAGGGTTTGTTTAAGAAAAATCTTTATGAAAAAGTTGCTTATAAAGCACCGTATCTTTCAAGTGATGATGCGTTTTTGGCTATGTTTTATAACTCTGAAGCAATGAATAAGGAATTTAAAAGATTAAAAAATGAAATCACTTTAGAATTTAGTCAAATCAAAGATGATTTTTCTTTATTTTTTACTCATTTAGAAGAGCAAATTTTGCTTTTTAAAGCCCAATTTTCAAATTTACAAAAAGAAAATGCCTTAGAAAGTGAAAAAGAATTTGCTAGTTTTAGAAGCTTTGCTAGTGCTAGCGAGGAGCTTTTTTTAAAAGATTTTAAGCAATTATTGTTTAAAAGCCAACTTGAACTTGATTTATTTTTAGAAAAGCTTAATCTAAAAGCTTTAGCAAATTATGAAAGTGCTACTAAGCTTACTTTGGGATTTTTTAGCGCTAAAATGAATGCGAGTAAAGAATTTTACGAGCTTGATAGCACTGAGTTTAGCTTGTATTATCCAAAAGCAAGTGAAGTACATCAAAGGGTATTAACCGAGCTTAATGTCTATGAATTTGAAGATTTGCTTTTAAATAAGCCTGTAGTTTTAAAAATTTATAAAAATTATATGCAAAGCTTTGTTGATTTTGCAGAAGCTAAAAGGCAGATTATTTTGAATTTAAAAAGTGAATTTGAGGCTAAAAAATCAATGATTTCTAGCATCAAATCCCAAATTTCTAAGCTTTAAAAATTTTTTCTAAGTGTGCTTTATAGTTTGTGAAATATTCTTGCACTTGAGGATTTTTGATTACATCATTAGCTATAAAAGTAGGTAAAGCACTCATACCTAAGAACTCATGCGCTTTGTGAAAGTGTAAATACACTCCATCAACTCCGGCTCCATTAAAAAATTCATTCTCATAATCAAATGCTTGCATTGGAGCATTCCAAGTTAGTGAAAGCATGTATTTTTTATTTTTTAAAAGCCCACCTGTGCCATAATTTTTAGTAGGTTCATTGTGACTTCTACCATCGTTTTTATAAAATACTCCATGTCCAGCTGTAAAAACATCATCAATGTATTTTTTCACTATCCAAGGCTCACCCATCCACCAACCAGGCATTTGCCAAATCAAAACATCAGCATTTAGAATTTTTTCTACCTCATCGTTTGTGTTATAGCCTTGATCTATATGTGTTTGTTGAGTTTGTAAACCAAGATCTTTTAAGGTTTTGAGTGCAAGCTCATGCAAGCTTGTGTTTAATCTTCCTTTAGAGTGTCCAAAGTCTTTTGCACCGTTTAATAATAATACTTTTTGCATATTTATCCTTTTGCGTTTTTTTGAAATTATAATTTAACTATAATTTTATTTCAATACTGAAATTTATGTAAGATACTATACTATAAGAAAGTGTAAAACAAATATGTTACTTTTTATGATTGATTTTTTAAAAATAATATAAAAATTGTATTATTTTTTTTATTTAAGACTATATTAAAAAAGCAAGGAATAGAATGAATATAAGTTGATATTGTCAACAAAAAGGAGGAAAATATGCAAGATAATGTCATCGATCGTAGAAATTTTTTTAAATTAAGTCTTTTGGGTGGCAGTGTGGTTGCTGCTAGCACTATAGGAGGTGGAACTGTACTACATGCTGCAGAGTTAGCACATGAACATAAAAGTACTCAAGATAAATCTAACAAAGTAAGAGGAAGAATGTTTTTTCAAGTGCAAACTGATTTTGATAATTTAAGCGCAGCATGTGAGAGAATATACCCAAAAGATGAACAAGGAGAGGGCGCTATAGGTTTGGGTGTGCCTTATTTTATCGATAACCAATTAGCCTCAGCATATGGCTATAATGATAGAGAGTATCTACAAGGACCTTTTATAGAAGGTATACCTGAACAAGGTTATCAAACTCCTATGAAACGCAATGATATTTTCTTAGAAGGTGTTAAAGCTTTAGAGGTTATTTCTCAAAAGCGTTATAAAAAAACTTTTTCATCTTTAAAAGGAGTTGAGCAAGATAAAATTTTAGTTGATTTAGAAAAAAATAAAATCGATTTCATAGGATTTAAATCTTCTGAATTTTTTACTCTTTTAAGGGATATGACAATAGCTGGAGTTTTGTCTGATCCAATTTATGGTGGTAATGATAATAAAAATGGTTGGAGAATGATGCAATATCCTGGTGCTCAAATGAGTTATATTGACAAGATCACAAGTGATGAGTTTTTTGACATAGAGCCTATGAGCTTAGCTGACATGGAAGGATAAATTATGGCAGAAGTATTAAAAAAAGTAGATGTGGTAACAGTAGGGGCTGGTTGGACAGGTGGTATAGTTGCAGCAGAACTTACCAAAGCTGGATTGACTGTCTTGAGCTTAGAGCGTGGTATGATGCAAACTACGGAAAATTTTGCAATGATTCACGATGAGTGGAGATATGGTATTAACTATGGTTTAATGCAAGATTGCTCAAAAGATACAGTAACTTTTCGCCATAATGTTAATGGTTTAGCCTTGCCATATAGAAAAATGGGATCTTTTTTACTTGGTAATAATGTTGGCGGTGCAGGAGTGCACTGGAATGGATGGACTTTTAGATTTTTGCCTTATGATTTTGAAATCAAAACAAAAAGTTTTGAAAGATACGGCAATAAATTAGGCAGTGATTATACTTTACAAAATTGGGGTTTAACTTATAAAGATATGGAGCCTTACTATGATAAATTTGAAAAAATTTGCGGTATTTGTGGAGAGGAAAATCCTCTAGCAGAGAAAATGGGTGTTTTTAGATCAAGTCCTTATCCTCAAGCACCTTTAGAAAATACTAAAATGCTTAAGCGTTTTGAAAAAGCAGCAAAAGATCTTAAAATGCATCCATTTAGACTGCCTGCAGCCAACTCAAAAGGTGGTTATACTAACCCAGATGGTCAGGATCTAGCCCCATGTCAATACTGTGCTTATTGTGAGCGTTTTGGCTGTGAGTATGGTGCTAAAGCAAGTCCTATTAACACAGTTATACCAAAAGCCATGAGCACAGGAAAATACACCATAAGAACACATAGTAATGTTATAGAAATACTTAAAAAAGATGGAAAAGCAACCGGAGTTAAATTCGTAGATACAAGAACCATGAAAGAGTATATTCAGCCAGCAGATATTGTAGTGCTTACAAGTTATATGTTTAACAACGCTAAGCTTTTAATGGTAAGTGGTATAGGCGAACAATATGACCCCAATACAGGCAGAGGAACTTTAGGCAGAAATTATTGTTATCAAATCAACATGGGTACGACAGCGTTTTTTGATGAGCAATTTAACACTTTTATGGGTTCAGGTGCTTTGGGTACAACTTGTGATGATTTTAATGGGGATAATTTTGACCATTCAAGAGAGAAATTTTTACATGGTGCGATGATTTATAGCGTGCAACTTGGAAACCGTCCTATCCAATCAGCTCCAATACCAAAAGGAACTCCAAGTTGGGGTGCAGAATTTAAAAAAGCCTTAAATTATAATTTTACAAGAGCTATTACAGTGGGTGGACAAGGTGCATCTTTACCACATAAAAATAACTACTTAAGTTTGGATCCAACCTATAAAGATGCTTTTGGTATGCCACTAGTAAGACTTACTTATAACTTTACAGATCAAGATCGTGCTTTGCATAAATTTATGACCGATAAAACAGCTGAAGTTGCTAAAAAAATGCAAGGTGTGAAGTCGATCAAAAAAGGAGCGTATTTGAAAGATTATAGTATAGTACCTTATCAATCTACGCACAATACAGGTGGTACTACCATGGGTGATGACCCTCAAACAAGCGTTGTTAATACCTATTTGCAGCATTGGGATATGGATAATCTTTTTGTTGTGGGTGCAGGAAATTTTCAGCATAATAGCGGATATAACCCTACTGATACAGTCGGGGCTTTGGCTTATCGTTGTGCTGAAGGTATTTTAAAATACCACCAAATAGGCAGACAATTAGTGTAAAAACAAGTGAAGCATTTTTGGCTTCACTTGTTTTCGCTGTTATCTTTTTCTTTTTTCTTCTTCCATAAATGAAGTGCAACTCCACATGCACCACCAACGATAGCAGCAATGATAAGATTTGTAATGAAATCCATTTACTTCCTTTTTTTGTTTTGTTAACTAATAATTTTGTATTATAACTTATAAAGACATAATTTGAGTTAACTAAGGAAAATATTTTATGAAAGAAAAATGCAACTTTACAGAATGCGGATTTAATTATACTTTATCTTTGATTTCAGGAAAGTATAAAATGAGTGTTTTGTATTGTTTATTTCGTTATGAAGTAGTAAGATATAATGAGTTAAAAAGATATCTTGGGAGTATTTCTTTTAAGACCTTAACGCATACCCTAAGAGAGCTTGAAAGTGATGATTTGATCATTCGTAAAGAATACCCACAAATTCCACCAAAAGTAGAATACAGACTTTCTAAAAAAGGTCAAAGTTTGATCCCTATCTTACAAGCGATGTGTAGTTGGGGTGAAGTGAATCAAAAGGAAGAAAAATGATAGAATTATTAGATGGTATTGATTTAGAAAAATACATGGGTACATGGCTAGAAATGGCTAGAAAGCCTGCTTTTTTTCAAAAAACTTGTAAAAGCGCTAAAGCAGAATACGAGCTAGAGTATCAAGGTGCTACGCCTATAATAAAAGTTAAAAATATATGCACCAAAGAAAATGGTGAAATTTCACAAGCAAATGGCAAAGCAAGGGTGAAATCTCCAAGAGCTTTAGCGGTTAAGTTTAGTATATTTATGAATATCTTCAACAAGCCAAATTATGAGATTGTTTACATTGATACAAATTATCAAGTTTCTATCGTAGGTAGTCCTGATAAAAAATACCTTTGGATTTTATCAAGAAAAATTTTAGAAAAAGAGCAGATAAACTCTTTGCTTGAAATAGCCAAGCAAAGAGGTTTTGACACTAGTGATGTGATTTTTGATAAGCACTAAAGTGCTTCATTCATATCGATTACATAACGGAATTTGGCTTTTCCTGAAGTGAGATTTTCATAAGCTTTGTCAATCTCACTTGGTTTGATGAGTTCAATTTCAGGATAAATTCCATGTTCTAAAGAAAAATCAAGCATTTCTTGAGTTTCTTTAATGCCTCCAATAAGCGAGCCATATACTTTTTTACCTGCTTTAAATACAAAATGAATGATGTTAATGCTAGGACTTACTTCATGTGGAGGTAATCCTACTATAGCCATCTCACCACCAAATTTTAACAAATCCATATAAGCTAGCGGATCATAAGGCGTTGGTATGGTAGAGATGATGAGGTCAAATCTTTCTTTTACCACACTTTTGTCTGTACTAGTATAAAAATTACTCACACCCATAGCTAGAGCTTCTGCTTTTTTGTTTTCATTTCTTGCAAAAACACTTACTTTTGCACCCATTTTTACAGCATATTTAACTGCCATCATACCAAGCCCACCAAATCCTGCTATAGCTACACTTGAGCCTTCTTTGATGTTTGAAAATTTAAGCGGTGAGTAGGTAGTAATACCCGCACAAAGTAAAGGCGCTACTTTGTCAAGTGGAGCATTTTGTGGTACATTGATAGCAAATTTTTCACTTACTACGATGTTGTTTGAGTAGCCTCCATAGGTGTTTTCATTATCATGAAATACATCTTTGCAGTTATAAGTGTAGATGGTTTTACCATTTTCGCAAAATTGCTCTTGAGATTTTTTGCATGCTTCGCACTCTCCGCATGAGTTTACCATGCACCCAACCCCAGCAAAATCGCCTACTTTAAATTTACTCACATTTTCACCCACTGCGATAACTTCTCCTGCTATTTCATGGCCAGGTACGCAAGGGTAGGTTGCCTCGCCCCATTCGCTTCTTGCGGTGTGAATGTCACTATGGCAAATTCCTGCGTATTTGATAGCGATTAAGATGTCGTTTTTACCTACTTTGTGGCGTGTAAATTCAAAAGGCGTGAATTTAGAATCTTTGCTAAGCATAGCATAGCCTTTACTTTTAACACGACCATTTTCTAAAAAGATTTTTGAATCCATTTTTCTTTCTCCTTTGCGTTTTTTTAATTATAATAAAGCTAGGTTTTTATTGCAATAGGGAAAATAAAGTAAGATACTATACTCAAGGTACGTTTGTGGGTTTTGGTTTGATTTTTATGGTATAATTATTTAATTTTTAAAATTACTATAAAAACTTGAATATATTACGCTTTATTATTTTGTTTTTTATAATTTCTTGGAAATGCAACTTTACCTAACTGCCATAAATATTTATCAATTTCTTTTATATTAAAATTATTTAATTCATAATAATCAATGAATTTATTTATAACATCGCAAAATATTTCATAATTTTTCAAATTAAATTCAAAATTATAAAAATTATTTTTATTTTGAAAATATGTCAATACTTTATCTACATAATAATCATATATAGGAAAAAATAAAGGCTGATGATGTGAGCAGTATTTACTAGCAAAAGAATAAAAATTTTTATCTACTCCATTTATTTTAATATTTGCTATTTTGCTAACTAAGCTTAAGTCTTTATTTTTTAATTTCTCATCAATTTTTAAATTTTTTATATGTTTAGCAACTGGAAAAATTGAAAAAATATTAGTACTATAAAAATCATTTAATGACGATGCTTTTATTAAAATATCATCTATATCATCATTTTTTGGATAGGTTTTTGTAAATAATTTTCTTAATGCACTTTCTTGTAGAGCATAATGTTCGTCTAATTTAAGATAATTTTGCACTTCTTGCAAACTTGGCTTATTTATTTTAACCTGTGGAGTCATTTTTATCCTTTTTAGTTTGAGATATTTTAGCAAAAAATGATAAAATAAGAGCAAGGATGTTTGTGTTATACTATTTCAAAGATTAAAAATAAGATTAAATAACTCATAGGTTTAAATAAATTACTTTATAAAATGTGTTTATTTTATAATTTATTTCGCATATTAATATAAAATATATTTTATATTAATGATAGTTTTTATTTAAAGGATTTATATGGATATTTTAGAAGTTCAATATAACAAAGAAGGTAAAATATATTCTCATATTAGAAAAAAATATTTAGTTGCAACTCCAGAAGAAAAAATTAGACAAGAATTTGTATGTAGATTAGTAAATGAATATAAATATAAAATAGAACAATTAGATGAAGAGTTATCGACAAAGGAAGGCAAAAGAAGTGCAAGAGCTGATATAGTTATATGGAAAAGCATAGAAGAAAAACAAAACAACAATACTCCATTAATTATTGTTGAGTGTAAGGCAGATTATATTCACATAAATGAAAAAGACTATGATCAAGGTGAAAGCTATGCAAGAATACTAAATGCTAAATTTTTCATTACACACAATAGTTATGAAACTAGATTTTGGCGAATTTTAAAAGATAAGGTACCAGGATATAGGCAAGAGATATCAAACATACCATCAAATGGGGCCGATGAAAAAACAATAGAACAGCTTTATAAGGATTTATTAGTTTTCAAAGAAGATGAATTTGCAAATATGCTCCATAAATGTCATAACATCATAAGAAATATAGAAAAACTAGATCCAGCAGCTGCATTTGATGAAATAGCTAAAATTTTATTTATGAAAGTTTATGTTGAAAGAATGCTTTTAAAAGGACAAAATAAAAAATTTAATCAAGAATACATTAAAGAAGCTAGAAAGTATAATGCAAATCCTATTGAAAGTTATTTTGATGGCGCTAAAAAAGAATTTGCAAAAGATAAAATTTTTAAAAAAGATGAAAAGATTAATTTAAAAGAACACACTATATTAAAAATCATAAAAGAGTTGGAAAGTTATAATCTATCTTTAACCTCAGCAGATGTAAAAGGTATAGCATTTGAAAGATTTTTAGGCAGAACTTTTCGTGGGGAAATAGGTCAGTTTTTTACACCTAGAAGTGTGGTTGAGTTTATGGTGGATATGATAGACCCCAAAGAAGGTGAAATTTCTTGCGACCCTGCTAGTGGTAGTGGCGGGTTTTTAATTAGAATATTTAGTAAGGTTAGAGAAATCATACAAAAAGATATAAAAAATCAATATGAAGCATGGAAAAAAGACAATATTAAAGACCTAGAAAACCCAACAAGTGAAGAAGCAAAGAAACTTACAGAAAAATTAGAAGAGTTGCAAAGAGAATTAAGTTTAGACAATAAAAATTCTCGCATATATAAGCTTTCAAATTTTTGTATATATGGGGTAGATGCAAATGATAGAATGGCTAGAACATCTAAAATGAACATGATAATGCACGGTGATGGTCACGGCGGCATACATCATCACAATGGGCTTTTAAATATAAATGGAGTATTTGAAAATCAATTTGACATCATCCTTACAAACCCACCTTTTGGCTCACAAGTAGAAGAAAGTGATGTAATCCAAGAAAACGATACTTGGCTTACTAGAACAGAACAAGGAGAGTTAATAGCAAAAGAAGGTTATGAAGAATATATAAAACAATACTACGATTTATATGGGGAAGAAAGATATAAAACTACCCAGCTTAAAATTATAGATAATATAGGAAAGCCAATAGCTTCATTGTTTAAACTCAAAGAAAACCTAAAAAGTGACAAAACAGAACATTTATTTATAAATAGGTGTATGGATTTACTTAAACCAAATGGAAGATTAGGGATTGTTTTACCTGAAGGGGTATTTAATACGCCAAATGCTGAATATGTAAGAAAATTTGTAGAAGGTAGAGCTTTTTTAAGAGCTGTTATATCGCTACCTGTAGAAACATTTTTAAGCTCCAAAGCCAGTGTTAAATGTTCAATTTTATTTATTCAAAAATTTGATGAAGTTTCGCAGCAAAAGTGGAATAATTTAATCTCTGAATACACAGAAAAATTAAAATTAAAACATAAAGCAACTATAGATAATCTTAATGAAATTATAAAATATCGCAAAAGTAAAGATGAAAAAACACCTTTGTATACAAGTGATGATAAAAAACAAGCTAGAAAAGATTTAAAAGACTTAGAAGTCCAAATAATAGAAGAAGCATATCAAAATACAAAAAATGATTTTGATTATCCTATTTTTATGGCAGAAGCTGAAGCGGTTGGAATTACTAGCACGGGCGAGACCGGAGAAGGTGTAAAAAACGAGTTAATGGATATTATAGAAAAAGATAAAGACACGGGAGAAGAAAAAATAATAGAAAAAGGCATAAATACATACTTTAAAGAATTTTTAAAAGAAAACAGCATAGTTTGGGGTAAAAAATGAGTAAAACAAAAGTTATTAATTTTAAGGATTTGAATATTTGGAGCGTAAAAAATTTTCTAAATTCATTAAAATCTAATTTTCCATTAGTAGAGTTAAAAAACTATATTATTGAAAATAAAAATAAAATTAAACCGTTTTTATATCCAAACGAAACATTTGACATCCTAGGAGTTAATAATAAAGAAGGTGTGTATTTTAATGAAACATTATTGGGGTCTAAAATAAAACAACCTTATTATCAAGTAAATAGTGGCGATATTTTTTATAATCCATATAGAGTAAATGTTGGTTCAATAGGTATTGTGCCAAAAGAATTTGATTTAAAATATACAAGCCCAGCATATATTGTATTTAGAACTATTGAAAAAAAATTAATATCAGAATATTTAGTGTTTGTTTTAAAATCAGAATGGTTCAATAATCATTTAAGAGCAAATACAAAGGGGTCTGTAAGACAAATTTTATCATTTAGTGAACTTAAAACACTAACAATCCCATTACCACCATTAGAAATTCAAGAAGAAATAGTCACAAAGCTTCAAACTATTAAAAATAAAATTAAAGAATTACAACTTGAAGAAGAAAAAATCAAAAAAGAAATAGAAGCATATATATATATATAGCTCTTGGACTCAAAAAACCAAAAGATACAGCAAGAGAAAAAATCTTTACTGTATCTTTTAAAAATTTAAGCAGATGGGATATTACACACAACCAAGGTAGTGACAAGATTGATGTAAGTAAAAGTAATTATCCATTAGTTGAGTTAAAGAATATACTAGATTACGAACAACCTAAAAAATACATAGTATCAAATACAAACTATAGTGATAATTTTGCCATCCCTGTTCTTACAGCTGGTAAAACTTTTATATTAGGATATACGGATGAAGATTTTGGCATATTCGATAATCCACCTGTGATTATATTTGATGATTTTACAACAGCAATTCAATTTGTAGATTTTAATTTTAAAGTAAAGTCTGATGCTTTAAAAATACTAAAGATTAAAGATAATACTAAAACAAATATAAAATTTTTATATGAAGTCTTGAAAATTATCAAAATAGATTTAAGCAAAGCCCATAGACGCTATTATTTAAGCTCTTATCAATATTTAAAAATACCACTTCCACCAATTGAAATCCAAAACAAAATAATTGAAGAACTAGAGCAAAAATGTGAAAAAATAGAAGAAAATAAACAAAAAGCTAAAAAACTTGAACAAGATTTATATCTAGAGATAGAAAATATTATAATAAAATAAAAAGGAATTAACATGATTGAATTATATGGGATTAGAGAAACTCTTGGAGTTTGTGAAGAAGTAACAGAAGTTCCTGAAGATTTAATAAAATTTGCAAAGAATAAACATTTTACCTATGATAAGTTAGAAAAATATAAAAAAATAAAACCTTTTGTAGCCAAAAATGGTATAGAGGTTTTTAGAGGTTTTGCTGATGTAGAAACACTTGCTCAGATATCAGAAACCAATGAAGAATTTCAAAGAGATATTGACGAAAATCATAGAAATAAAATCGTAAGTTATGTAAATAATTCTTCTAAAAGTGATATATATTTTCCTGAAGTAACTTTATTGTATTCATATGATGTAGATAAAAATTTAGATGAGTTGGAATGTTTAAAATATGCTATAGAAGATTTAAAGCAAATAAATTCAATGGAAACGGCTGCAACTATGAGAACTTTTGGTTTTGCAGTTTTTAAATTTGATATCAAAAAAGATAAAAAATTATATAGATTAGATGGAAATCATAGAATAGAAGCATTGTCATTAATAGCAAAAGATGGTGAAAATCGAATGATTTCTTTTTGTATTTTATTTGTTCCTAAGAACGAAAAATATTCCCAAGAGCATTTGTATTTTTATTTATTAAATTCAAAAGCATTACCAGTCACTTCTACTAAAATTTTTGATTTAGTCACAAAAGCAAATGCTGACGAATTAAAAGAATTTATAGAGTCTGATCAATTATTAAATATTTTAAAAAACACACAAGAAGCATGGAAAGATTTAAATGAAGAAGAAAAACGGATTTTAATCTCTGCAATCAATGAAATATTAAATCAAAAATTTGATCAAAGCATTGTAAATATTATAAAAGATGCTATATATAAATACTGTGAATATAAACATGATAACAACATTAAATGTAGTCTATTGGGTGCCATATGTTATCTTAAATATAAATATGATAGATTAGAAATTTTTAATAAACAACTTAAATTGTTCAATAAATGGATAAAAAAATTTAACTACAATTTAGATAATTTTAAAAATTTTGCCGATTTGTATGAAAGTTTTAATTCATATACAAAAACACTAGAAAGAGTAAAACATATTTTTGTTGCTATGGAATATAATGAAATATATATTAATCAATATAAAGATTCTATAGAAAAATCAATTCATAGAATTCAAGGTATAAATAAACTCCATAACTTTAATCTAATGGAGATTATGAATGAAAAAAAAGATGATAATATAATAGAAAAGATATTTGAAAATATAGAGAAAGCAGATATTATTATAGTTGATTGTAGTACCAATAATAGTAATGTTTTATATGAATATGGTTTTGCAAAAGGATTAAAAAATAAGCATATTATACTAGTATATAATGAAAATTGGAGAAAAAACACTATAGATAAACTAACACAAATCCAACATAAAGGTGATTATATAAATAGAATAATTAATAATTTGAAACAAGGATGTTTTGATATCAAAGTAAATAAAATAAATAAATGGACTAATCAAATAGATCTTGAAGATATATTAGAAAAAGAATTAAAAGCTTATATTGCAGATAATAACTATGATATTTTAGATAATGACTAGTATAATAACCCGTGAAGTAGAAGAGATTTTAAATGATTTAAAACAAAGTCAAGAAAAAGCTAAAGTGCTATTGACAGGTATTTTAAAAATTATAAGATAAACTAGGTTAAAATAATCTATATAATATAAAAATTTGAATTATTTTTGAAAGAGAATTTATGAAAAATCAACAAAAAATTACTAGAAATATTAAAATTCTTGCTCTTATGAGTTTAATTTGTAGCATGTTGGCCATAATGCCATTATTTGCTATAACGGCTTTTATTTTATTTGTTATCGTTTTAAATAAACTCGAAGTTCACGCAGGTGCTAAGAAATTATTAAGTAATTTTTTTATTACTGTGTTCATAAATTTAACCTTCTTTTTATTTTCTGTTTTGATTTTGCATCCAACTGGTTATATAAGTTTTGAACATACAGTAGCGATAATTGCAATATGTATGATTATTAATTGTTTATTATCTTATAAATTTACTAAGAATATATTTTATGAAATTGCAAGAGTAACGCATCAAAAATATTTTATTAAAGCTTTTAATCTATTTTTTATAGGTTTGTTGATACTTGTTGTAAGTATAAATATAGGCTTATTTTTGTTTCATTTAAATATTGAAATTTCTTTTTCTTATATATATAATGTGCTTTTAAATCAAGCAAATAAAGGTAATACTTTATTTTTAATTGGTGCTCCAATCTTAATTTTTATAGCAGTTTCGTTTTTAATCACAGGATTTGTTTACCATGCTTTAGCTTGGCTAAATTTTGAAAGTTTTGATGAAGAAATAAAAGAAAATTATGCAACAACAACTCAAGGATTAAAGCTTATTAAAATTACAATGATTTTTGCTTGTGTGTTTTCTTTCATCGTCTATCTTTGGGTTTTTATTATGTTTATTCTTGATGATTTTTCATCTGGTGTAGTTTTTCCTTTTGAAATAGTTTTAATTATTTTAGGATGCTTTTTTTGTATATTTTCTTTTATGTCTATCATTCTGCTTTGCAAAAAGATAAAATCATACAAATTATTATTGTTTTTTACTTTATGGATGATTTCTTATTTGTGTTATTTTATAAAGTCAATAATGATGTTAAAGTTATTTGATATTGTATCAATTTTAAATACTATATCGGCATTTTTCTTTTTTAAAGAACTAGTCAAAATTAGTGGAATGAAAATCTTTTTTGTGTTTTATATGTATTTATTTACCCATAATGTCTATTTTTTGTTTATCAAAAATAATATGTTTGTAACTTTTAATTTTGATTTAAGTAGTTTTATAAAAGTTTATTTAAAAGGTTTTATGATGTTTTTTGATCTAGAAAAATTTATTTATCCTAGTGTTGGTTTTATCTATATTTATATCACCATTCTTTTTATTATTGCTTGGAGTAGGTTGAAAATAAAAATTATGCCTAAGGCATAAAAATTATATCAACTAAATCATTTTCTTTTATATCATCATGTGCTATCATAAGTGCAGCTTTATGGTTAAGGTTGTTGATGATGGCACTTGAGCCTTGTTTTTTGCCTTTTAAATTGGCATAAATTTTTCCATCTTTAAATTCTACATTACAAGCTACAAATTCTAAATGCGAACTTTTTTTCTTATAGTCAGTATTTGCAAATGCTTTAAATACATAGTCTTTTTCTTGTAAAAGCCAAGCATTTAAAAGTTCTCTTACATATAAGTTAAACATCACCATAGCCGAGTATGGAAAACCCGGTAGAGCAAAGATGAATTTATCTTCAAATTTGGCTATTTTGATGTGTTTGCCAGGTTTTACATCGACTTTGTCTATGATGACTTCATACTCTTTAACAGCTTGTTTTAAAAAGTCAAAATCCCCCATGGAAACCCCACCGGTGGTAACTAAAATATCACATGCATTAAGTGCTTGTTTTAAAACACTTGGGGTTTTTTGCATATCATCTTTTAAAAGTGGAAAAATTCTAGCTTCAGCACCAAGCTTTTTTGCCATATTAGCTATGGCTATATGGTTTGATGAGCGAATTTGTGCAGGGTGTTCTAAGCCTTCGCCTAAGTCTTTGATCTCACTTCCACTGCTTAACACGCCTATGATAGGTTTAGCAAAAACGCAAATATGAAAGTATCCAAGCTCGGCTAAAAGTGCTATCTCGCTATAGCCTAGTTTTGTGCCTTTAGTGAGTAAAATTTCACCCTCGGTGTAACTCTCACCCACCTTTCTCACAGCAAAGCCTTGAGGGACTTTTTCTTTGATGTAAACCACACCGTTTTTAACTTCTACTTTTTCCACGGGTACTAAGGTATCACAACCCTCACTCATTAAAGAACCTGTAAAGGTTTTAACGCATTCTTTGCTTTGTATTTTAAAGCTTGGAAAAACTCCCGCAGGTACTTCGCCTATGATAGACAAAGCCTCATCTTGCTCGCTAAATTTGATCGCATAGCCATCCATAGAAGCTGTGGGAAATTGAGGGTTATTGGTAGAAGCTTTGATGTCTATGGCTAAAATTCTATCTAAGCACTGTGTTAAGGCGATGTTTTCTATCTTTTCGTATGCTTTTATATGCGAATGAAGTATATTTAAACTTTGATTATAAGAAGTTAGCATTTTAGTCCTTAGTGCTTAAAATTCCTGCTCCTTGAAGTTTCAAAGAGCGTTCTTTAGCATAAATTTTTTCGCCATTAATGATATCATATTTCCATATAGGTGCACTTGCTTTAAAATCTTCTACAAAATCGTTAATCAGCTTAAGTCCTAGTTTTCTTTGTTTGCTTAAAACCCCAGCAAAATAAGAACTCTCATGTACTTTTACCTCGCCGATAGAGTGAGCAAACATCAAGCTTACGTTTTCATTTGCAAGTTTTTGACACCATTTTTCAAACCAAGTTTTCAATAAAGGCTCATATATATCAAAGCTTAAAGCTTCGATTCCATCTTCAGCTCTCACTATACCGCAAAATGTGATCAAAGCTCCGCAGTTTTTGTCTTTAGCGTATTCATACCATCTAGCGTAAATGCTAGGAATTTCCAAAGATCCTTGGTGTAATTCAAACATAACTTATCCTCCACAAACCGGCGGAAGTAAGCAGATTTTATCCCCATCTTTTAGGGTGGTTTCATCATCAAAAACCATTTCATCATTTAAAGCAACTGCGCAAAGCTCAAGCCATTCTTTTAAGCTTTCATCTTGCCCTAAAATCACTTTTAATTCTTTTAAGCTTTTTACTTCTAGTTCTAAACTTTCTTTGTTGATTGGTCCTAGAAATTCAACTTTTACCATTTTTTTACCTTTATTCTTTGATTTTTAAAATTCCCATCATTCCAAGATCTTCGTGTTCTAAAATGTGGCAGTGAAACATTCTAATGCCGGTGAAATTTTGGCTCATTCTTAGTCTTAGTTCTTCACCAGGTCTTACATTGATCGTATCTTGCAATGCTCTGAATTTTGCTTTTGTTATTTTACCTTTAAATTGAGAAGAAATGAGTTCAAATTGTGTTCCATGTATATGAAAAGGATGATCCATGTGAGAAGAGTTTTTTACCACCCATTCTTCTACCTCGTTTAATTTTGAAGTCAAATCCGTTCTATTCATATCAAATGTTTTACCATTGATCAAAAACATAGAGGCAAGACTTTGTTTGATTTCTTCTTCGCTTTTGTTGCTAATGCCATGCATTTGCATATGGTCTTCACTCATGATTACTTCTTTAAAGCTTGTAGCTTCTTTTAAAGGTGGAAATTCGCGTAGTTTTTCAGGTATGTTTTCTAAAGTTTTTTCCACTTTAAGATCAGCTAGTGTGAGTGTGTAAGGTTTTTCTTCGACAAGCATTTTGTCGCGGTTATAGTAGGTGCTTTCAAGTTTAAAATCACCCTTGCTTGCTTGGATTAGCACTTCTACTCTTGAAGCAGGACTTAAAAACAACTCATCTAATTCAATACCTTTTTCTATAAGTCCCCCATCAGTTCCCACTAAAATAAATTTAGCACCTTGAATGCGTAAATTTAAATACCTTGCCGCACATAGATTGTATATGCGAATTCTTTGCGCATCATCGATGGTGATTTTTGGTTTTAATTGCCCATTAATTAAGACTAAATTTCCTTCTCTACCATTAAGCCAGTCAAATAAATTATTATCAGGAATTTGTGCGTTTTTATCCAAGCGTAGGTCGCTAATCACCCAGTCTTGCTCTTGTAAATGCGACAATGCATCTTTTCTAGCTTTTACCACGAAAACTCCTGCTAAGCCTTTATAAACTTGCTTTGCTGTGGTGTAGTGTGGATGAGGATGGTACCAGTATGTTCCTGCTGAATTTTCTCCAAGTTTGAAACGGTAAATCTTTTCTCGACCAGGCATGATGGGATCATGTGGGTTGCCATCTTGTTCAGGTGGTATGTCAAGTCCATGCCAGTGAATGGTTGTTGGCTCTTTTAGATTGTTTTTTACTAAAATTTCAACTGTATCACCCTCATAAACTTCGATTTTAGGTCCTGGTATGGAGCCATTATAGGTAAAACATTGGGTTTTTTTACCTTTGACAAGTTCTATTTGGCTTTCTTTGATTTCTATGCTAGATCTAAAGAAATTTTTCTTTGTGCTTGTGTTTTTTAAAAGTTTTAATTTTGCCAATGCTTCTTCGCTAGGAAAGTCTTTTGCATCGAGTAGTTGAATGTTTGGATCTTCTAGCTTGATAAAAGAAGTATCGACCTTGTGAGTTTTTTTTGCTGTATGATGTGAATGCATATCATGGTGAGAGTGATCACCCATTGCATAGGCACTGCTAATACTTGCTAAACCTAAAGCATTCCATTTTAAAAATAATCTTCTATTCATTAAATTTTGCCTTAAATAGTTTTTGGGTTTAGATTTTGATTATAGCTATTGTTTGATTAATGATTGTAAATTGTAAAAACTAGATATAATTTTATATAAAATTGATGTGTAAATTTAATTATATTAAGGAAAAACAATGTTAATCCAAAATCATCTAGATAAAAATTTTCAAACTCCTGCTTATATTTTAGAAGAAGACAAACTTAGAAAAAATTGTGAACTTTTGGCTAAAGTGAGTGAAGAAAGTGGCGCAAAAGTTTTACTTGCGCTAAAGGGTTTTGCGTTTTCAGGTGCTATGGATATAGTGGGCGAGTACTTATCAGGCTGTACTTGTAGCGGGCTTTGGGAAGCTAAATTTGCAAAAGAATATATAAACAAAGAAATTCATACTTTTTCACCTGCTTTTAAAGATGATGAAATAGATGAAATCATAGATCTTTCACACCATATAGTATTTAATTCTTTTAATCAGTTTAAAAAATTTAAAGACAAAGCAAGTAAAAAGTCTCTTGGTTTGCGTTGTAATCCAGAGCTATCAGTGGCTCCAAAAGAACTTTATAATCCTTGTGGCAGATTTTCAAGATTAGGAATTCGTGCAATTGATTTTGAAAATGAAGATTTAAGCGCTTTAAGTGGGCTTCATTTTCATGCTTTATGTGAAGAAAGTGCGCATTCTTTAGAGCTTGTGTTAAATGCTTTTGAAGCTAAATTTTCAAAATTTGTTAAAAATATGAAATGGGTTAATTTTGGTGGGGGTCATCATATTACCAAAGAAGGTTATGACACGCAAAAACTAATTGATCTTTGTAAAAAATTTAGCGATAAATATGGAGTGCAAGTGTATCTTGAGCCAGGTGAGGCTGTGGGTTGGCAGTGTGGGACTTTGGTTGCAAGCGTGATAGATATAGTAGAAAATGAGAAAAAAATAGCTATTTTAGATACTTCAAGCGAAGCTCATATGCCAGATACTATCATTATGCCTTATACAAGCGAGGTTTTAAATGCTAGAATTTTATCAAGTCGTGATGGGGAAAAATATAGCGAGTTAAAAGAAAATGAATTTGCTTATTTACTTGGTGGTAATACTTGCCTAGCAGGAGATATCATGGGCGAGTATGCTTTTAATCAAGAATTAAAAATAGGGCAAAAAATAGTATTTTTAGATCAAATTCATTATTCTATAGTTAAAAACACCACTTTTAATGGAGTAAGACTTCCAAATTTAATATTCTTAGATAAGAATGAAAATTTATCTATGGTAAGAGAATTTGGTTATGAAAATTATTCAAAAAGAAACTAAAAATTGAGTTTTTTTGTAGTTTTTTGCAAATTTATGTTTTTTAAATAAAACTTTTTTTAAAATAAAAATGGAAACTGAAAATTAACAAAACTACAACGCTAAGCTTTTTCTAGCGTGTAATGTTTAGGAGTAATTTATGTATAGGGTTATACTAGCTCTTTTAGCCTGTTTTAACTTTCTATTTGCTCAAGAAAATTTTGAAGTTAAAAATACTCAAATTTGGGATGTGCAAAGAGTGATGAATATAGAAAGTTATCAAAATTTTGGTGCTTTGTGGACTAAACTACAAGGTGAATATATTGCAAGTGCTGTTTTGATTATACTTATAGTGGTAATTTCAGCTTTTGCATTGCATTATATGGTCATAGGTCCAAAGAAATTTTCTCATGATGGTAAGAAAATTTATGCTTTTTCGGTATTTGAAAGATTGTTTCATTTTGTAGCGGCAATTTCTTGGATTATCCTTGTGCCAACCGGACTTATTATGATTTTTGGATCATACTTTGGTGGTGGATTCTTTGTAAGAATGTGTAAAAACTTACATGGTATTGCTACTATTTTATTTATCATTTCTATCATTCCTATGCTTTTGTGTTGGATTAAAAGAATGCTTCCTGCAAGTTATGATTTAAGATGGATGATGATAGTAGGTGGATATTTAAGTAAAGAGAAAAAACCTGTTCCTGCGGGTAAGTTTAATTTTGGTCAAAAATCTTGGTATTATATAGCTGTTTTTGGTGGATTTTTGATGATAATCACCGGTGCGTTTATGTTTTTCCTTGATTTTAATTCTACTTCTTTACAGTCTATTTTTGGAATTTCTCATATAGATATTTTAAGAGCTTCAGCTATCATCCATAATATTTTGGGTATTTTATGTGCAGTATTTTTTGCTATTCATATTTATATGGCTGTATTTGCTATTAAAGGAAGTATCCACTCTATGATTAGTGGTTATAAAGAAGAAGAGGAAGTTTATATTTTACACTCTTATTGGTATAAAGAATTAAGCGATAAAAAACAAATCAATCCATCATTTACTTACGATTCTAAAACAAAATTTTAAAATCTCACTTGATTTTTTTAAATTTTCCTTGTTATAATCAAATAAAAATAACAAGGAAAATTAATGATACAAGATATTGATCTTTCGCGTAAATATTTTTATGAATTTTTTTCAAAAGCTTTTAATTTTATCGATGAAAAAGAGTTTAAAATTTGGCATGAGCAAGTTTTAGTTTTAGCTCAAAGCCCTTTAGATGATAGTTTAAAACCTGATTTTGAAAAACTTAGTGCATGTGATTTTGTAAGTTTTAAAGAAGAACAAAATGCGGTGTTTTTTGATTTTTCTTATGTGAATGTACCTATTAGCGCTTCTTTTTACGATGAGGGTAGAGATGATGGTAAAATGAAGCTTCAAGCTTGTGAAATCATTAGAAAAACCAAATTTAGAAAAAAAGAAGATTGCAGACAAAGTGAAGATGAATTTGGCTTTTTATTTGCTTTTATGGCAAGTATTATTGAGCATGATTTAAAAGTTGCACAGCAATTATTTCGTTTTGTGATAAACCCTGTGATAGATGAGTTTATAGAAAAATTACAAATCCACAAAAATTCAAATTTTTACATTGCTATTGCTAATATTATGAAAGTCTTTTTTGCAAACGAAAGGGCTTATTTAGAAGTACAAGCGCCTGTAAAAAAAGAAGGTAAAAGTATAGCAGATGAAGCTTTACAAAGACTTCCTTATGAACCAAGACTTCCTACCAAATTTAGTAAAACAAATATAGAAGAACTTAGCAAATTATAAAAATAAATATGTATTTTGTTACCAAAATACATATTATCAAAATCATCTTTTTATGAAAATAGAAATTAAATAAAATCTTAAGTGAAAATATGCAAAATTCATTTTGTGTAAGTGCGTAAATACTTTGAAAATAAGTATTTATAGTTATTCTTTACTTTTATTTCAAAGGAGAGAACATGGAGGCCAATCAAAGAAGGGATTTTTTAAAAAAATCTTTGAAAATTGGTGCTTTAGGGGTGGTAGCTGGAGCAAGTGTAAATGCTTTAGCTAAAGATGATTACCAAGAGCAAAATACTGTAGTTTTGGGAAAAAGCACTAAAAAAGAAGTGCTTTATAAAAAAACTATGCATTGGGAAAAATATTACAAAATAGCTTACTAATTAAGAAAGGAAGAAGATGGCATTAGCAAGAAGAAATTTTCTTAAGCTTGCTGGTATTGCTGGTCTTGGAAGCGCGGCTTTTGGTAGTGAAAACAAAGCTATTAGAGCTGCAAGCGAACAAGAAGTAGCAAATCCTTATCCAGATTCTAAGATTGTTAGAACAATCTGTAGTATCTGTAGTGCAGGCTGTGGAATTAAAGCAGAAGTACAAGATGGAGTTTGGGTGCGTCAAGAAAACGCTATAGAACATCCTATTTCTCAAGGATCACACTGCTGTAAAGGGATAGATCAAATCGATCTTACTAAATCAAAACAGCGTATTAAATATCCTATGAAAAAAGAAAATGGCAAATGGGTGCGTTTAACTTGGGAGCAAGCTATCAATGAAATTGGCGATAAAATGCTTGAAATCCGTAAAGAAAATGGACCTGATAGCGTTATGTTTTTAGGTTCAGCTAAATTTAATAACCAACAAGCTTATTATTTTAGAAAATTTGCAGCATTTTGGGGTACTAATAATATAGACCACGTTGCTAGAATTTGACACAGCGCAACAGTCGCCGGTGTGGCGAATACATGGGGTTATGGCGCTATGACAAATCATTTTGGTGATGTGACTAAACATTCAAAAATGATGATTATTTTTGGTGCAAATACTGCTGTGGCTAATCCTATTGGATTTAAACACTTATTGCAAGCAAAAGATCGTAATAATGCTAAATTAGTAGTTGTAGATCCTGTATTTACAAAAACTGCAGTGCATGCTGATGAATATGTGAGAATTCGTCCAGGTACAGATATAGCTTTAGTTTATGGTATGCTTCATTTGATCTTCAAAAACGGTTGGGAAGATAAAGAGCTAATCAAAACTAGAACTTATGGGGTTGAAGAAATAAAAGCAGAGGCTGCTAAATGGACTCCTGAAGTTGTAGAAGATGTAACAGGTGTTCCAGCTGCTCAACTTGAAAAAATCACAAGAATGTTAGCTACAATCAAACCTGCTACGCTATTTTGGGCTTTAGGTATTACACAACACTCAGTAGGTAGCTCTAATACAAGAATCCTAGCTATCTTGCAACTCGTTCTTGGTAATATAGGCAAACCAGGCGCAGGAACAAATATCATCAGAGGTCATGATAATGTTCAAGGTGCTACTGATATGGGTTGTTTGGCTGATACTTTACCAGCTTATTATGGACTTGATGATAATGCTTGGAATCATTTTTCTAATGTATGGAATGTTGAGAGAGAGTATTTAAATTCAAGATTTTATTCTAAAGAATGGATGCATGAAAAAGGCTTTTCGCTAGCAAAATGGTGGCAAGGCGTTTTACATGAAGAAAAAACTTATTCAAACTCACCTATCCGTGTACTTTGGGTACAAGGAACGGGTATTACTTCTATGGCACATACGGTAAAAATTCAAGAAGCACTTAAAAAACTTGATATGATTGTAATTGCTGAGCCTTTTGTAAATGAAGTAGCAGTTTTAGCAGATCGTCCAGATGGTATTTATATTATTCCTGCTTCAACCCAATTTGAAACAGAAGGTTATGTAACAGCGACTAACCGTGCTATGCAATGGCGTTCTCAAGTAGTAAAACCAATTTATGAAAGTAAAGAAGACCAAGAGATTATGTTTGCTTTTGCTAAAAAATTTGGTTTTTATAAAGAGTACACTCGTGGCATGAAAATGGAATTAAAAGACCATAAACTTGTACAAACAAGAGATGACAATGATGATAATTTCATATGGCCTGATGATGCCACAAGAGAAATGAGTAATGGTCTTTTAAGTATAGGTTTAAGAGGTATTTCAGCTGAACGTCTAAGAAAACACCAGCAAAATTGGGAACATTTTGATCCTGATACTCAAAGGGGTATTGGTGGTGAAGTTAAAGGTGAATATTATGGCTTACCTTGGCCTTGTTGGGATAAACAACACCCAGGCACTTCTATCATGTGGAACACAGATATTCCTTATGAAGAAGGTGGTATGGGCTTTAGAAATCGCTTTGGTTTAGAGCATGATGGGCATTCTCAATTAGCAGATGAAGCCTTTACTCCAAAAGGATGTAAAGTTAAAGGTGGCTACCCACAAATTACTAAAGAAAATATCGAAAAAGTATTTAATATCAAACTAAGCGATAAAGAAAAAGAATTAATGGGTGCTAGCTGGAGCACAGATATTTCAGGTATAATCTTAGAAAAATGTAGAGAAAAAAGTGCTTGTTGTTTAGGTAATGCAAGAGCGAGAATGAAAGTTTGGGAATTTGCAGATCCTATTCCACTACATAGAGAGCCTATTCACTCACCTCGTTGGGATTTGGTTAAAAAATATCCTACTTGGGGTGATCAAGAGAAAAACTTTAGGGTTGAGAGTAAATTTATTAGCGAGCAACAAAAAACAGATTGGAGTAAAGAGTTTCCAACTATTATTTCAAGTATGCGCTTAGTAAATTTAAGTGGTGCAGGTATGCTTGAGAGAACTAGTAAATATCTTGCTGCAATCACACCTGAGATGTTTGCTAATGTACACCCTGAACTTGCTTTAAAATATGGTATAAATGATGGTGATATGATGTGGATTCACTCGCCACAAGGTACTAAGATTAAAGTAAAATGTGTACATAATCATTCAGTTACACCAGATAGAATTTGCTTGCCTTATAATTTTGCAGGTATTATGCAAGGAGTGGATTTAAGTTATAATTATCCTGAAGGTACTAAACCTTATACTATAGGGGAAAGTTCTAACACGGTTACTAACTATGGTTTTGATATAAATACGCAAATTTCTGAGTTTAACGCAGGACTTTGCAGACTTGAAAAGGCTTAAGGGGTAAGTTATGGCTAGAATGAAATTTTATGTAGATAATAATCGCTGTATTTCTTGCTTTGCTTGTCAAGTAGCTTGTTCAAGTGCGCATGAAGTGCCAGTGGGAATTAATAGGAGAAAAGTAATCACTCTAAATGAAGGTATAGAAGGCAAAGAGTTTTCAACAACTCTTGCTTGCCAACACTGCACAGATGCTCCGTGTGAGCAAGTTTGTCCTGTAAAATGCTTTTATATTAGAGCTGATGGTATTGTTTTACATGATAAAAAAACTTGTATAGGTTGTGGATATTGTCTTTATGCATGTCCTTTTGGCGCTCCACAATTTCCAAGAGATGGTGCTTTTGGCATTAAGGGCGAAATGGATAAATGTACTATGTGCGCAGGTGGTCCTGAGCCTACTAACTCTCATGAAGAAAGAGAACTTTATGGACAAAATCGTATCGCAGAAGGTAAAGTGCCTATGTGTGCTGCGGTTTGTTCTACAAATGCACTTTTGGTTGGCGATGCAGCTGAAGTTAGTGCAATGTATAGAAAAAGAGTTTTACTCAAGGGTCAAAATTTAGGACTTGATGTAAAATAATTCAAAGGGTGTTTACAAGCACCCTTTTTTACTACTTATAATCCAAGGTTAATTCATGGAAGAGCTAATTTTACAAATTCAAAAAAATCTTGATGAAAATAATAAACTTACTTGTAAAAAAGCACTAGAACTTTTAAAACAATATTCTAAAGAAGATTTTCAAATTGCTATAGAAGAATTAGGCGTAAAAATTTCAGATTGTGAGCTAGGTCAATTTGGCAAGTTAAATAAAAATATAGCAAAAAGTGAAATTTTAGAAAAATTAGAAACAAAATTAGATTCTAAGCGTCGTATAACATGTAAAGATGCTTTAGAATGTGCTAAAGACTTTAACATGGCTGATATGAGAGCTACACTTAAAACTTATAAAATTGATGTTAAATACTGTGAACTTGGTTGTTTTGAAGAAAAAAAAGGTAAAAAATTTCATGTAAAAAGTAAAATTTGGATAGAAAATTCTGAAGGAGAATTGCTTTTTGGTAAAGGTAAAACAGATATTTTAGAATTAGTAGGAGAATGTGGAAGTATTTCCCAAGCGGCTAAACAACTAGGGATTAATTATAAAAAAGCATGGCTTTATATACAAGATTTAGAAAAAAATATGAAAGAAGAATTACTTATTGCTAAAAAAGGAAGAGGAAGTGAGTCAGGTAGCAAACTTACTCCAAGAGCTTATGAGTTAATTCAAAATTTTAAAATTTTACAACAAGATGTAGAAGAATACACCAATAAACGCTTTAAAGAATTATTTTTTAAGAAAAATCAAGAAAAAGATAAAACTTAATTTGAATACAAGTTATAACAATATATCATTAAATAAAAAAGGTAAAAGATGAAAGTTGATTGTAGAGATTTAGCTTGTCCACGTCCTGTGATAGAAACAAAAAAAGCTTTAGAAGAGCTAAAAGAAAATGAAAATTTAGAAATTCTTTTAAATTCTCAAGCTTCTAAAGAAAATGTAATGAGATTTTTAAAATCTTTAAATTTGGAATTTAATGTTAAAGATTTAGATGATGAGAGTATTATTAGCATTGTAAAAGATAGCAATATAGCTCAAACTCAAGAAAAAAAATTACAAGAATACAATGTGTTATTTTTAAAAAGTGATAGAGTAGGCGAGGGAGAACTTGGAAAAAATCTAATGCTAGGTTTTTTAAAAACTTTAAAAGATTTACCTAATAAACCTGCAAAAATCCTTTGTGTTAATGATAGTGTTTTGATGAATACTGATTGCTCTCATATGGCATTTGAAGCCATGAAAGAACTTGAAAATTTAGGAGTTGAAATTTATAGTTGCGGGGCGTGTTTGGAATTTTTTGGCAAAAGCAAAGAGCTTAAAATAGGTAAAATAGGTAATGCTTATGAAATTTTAAATGAACTTTTTGGAAAGGCAAAGATTATCTCTTTATGATATATAAAGATCAAAAACTAACCCAATATGTAAAAGCTGCGGGTTGAGCTGCCAAATTAGACTCGGTGGGTCTTGACAAAATTCTTGGCATTTTAAAACCGCATGAAAACATTTTAAGTGGTATTGATAATAATGAAGATGCAAGTGTTTATAAGCTAAATGAAGATTTAGCTTTAGTGCAAACTCTTGATTTTATTACACCTGTGGTTGATAGCGCGTATCATTTTGGCGCTATAGCTGCTGCAAATGCTTTAAGTGATGTATTTGCTATGGGTGCTGAGGCGATTAATGCTTTAAATATTGTAGGCTTTGATACTTGTCATTTTAATAATGAAATTTTACTTGAAGTGTTAGAAGGTGCTAGAGTTAAGGTTGAAGAAGCTGGTGCTGTGCTAGTAGGTGGGCATACTATAGAAAATGATGAATTTATTTTTGGTCTTAGTGTAACAGGTGTAGTTCATCCTAAGAAATTTATAGCTAATAATAGCGCAAAAGATGGTGATGTGATTTTACTTACTAAACCTATAGGTAGTGGTATTATTAGTACTGCTATCAAGGCTGGTTTGCTAGAAAAAGCAAAGATTTTAAAAGCAGTAGAACAAATGAGTTTTTTAAATCTTTATGCAAGTCGTATTTTAAAGAGGTTTAAAAGTCTTAGTGCTTTAAGTGATGTTACCGGTTTTGGTCTTTTGGGGCATTTAAAAGAAATGCTAAATAAAGAAATTATGATAGAAGTATATAAAAATGAAATTCCTTTAATGGATGGAGTTTTGTCAATGGCTAATATAGGGATTATCCCAGCCGGAGCTTATAAAAACAAAGATAGTCTAAAAATTTGGGTTGAAAATTTAAATGAAAAAGATGAGGATATAGTGTATTTTGATCCTCAAACTTCAGGTGGACTTTTAGCTAGTATGAGTGAAAATGAAGCAAATGAAGCTTTAAAAATTTTGAAAGATCACAATATAGAGGCAAAGATTATTGCTAGATGTGTAAGAAATACTCATAATTATTTATTATTGCGCTAATATTTTATTTACAATCAAAAATATATGTTTATATTTGTTACTTTTTTACATAAAAAAATAAATTACAAATAAATATATGTTGATTTTCGTTGCAATTTTTGTATCATAAATACATATTAACTATTAAAGTGGAGGAAAAAATGATACAAAAAGCTTTGCAATTAGCTGAAGAATTACAAAGAAAGATAGAAAGTAATATCTCTCAAAGCGAAAAAGAATTTCATGCCAAAATGCAAAAACTTTTAAACAATCCTAAAAATAAAGTAATGTTAATTGAGCTTTTAGATCGCTCTTTTAGATGTAAAGATAAAAGTGCGAGTTTTGAGCTTATAGAACATACTTTAAACAAATATGGTATAGCTGATTTTTTTAGTGCTTTTGAAAAATTTTTACTTTTTTCATTTTTAAATTTTGGAAAATTTGCACCAACTCTTAGTGTGCCATTTTTCATTAAGCATTTAAGAGAAGATACTAAAGCTATGGTTTTAGATGCAAATCCTAGTGTTTTAGAGCCTCATATGTGTAAAAGAAAAGATGAAGATAAAATCACTTTAAATGTAAATTTAATTGGTGAAGAGGTTTTGGGTGAAGCTGAGAGTGCTTATAGGATGAAAAAATACGAAGAAGCATTAAAAACAAGCTATATTACTTATATTTCTATTAAAATTACTACCATTTTTTCCCAAATCAATATCATTGATTTTGAATACTCTAAAGATGAGGTGGTAAAAAGATTGGATAAATTATATGCTCTTGCTTTAGAGGAAGAAAAAAAGCAAGGTGTGTCTAAATTTATCAATCTTGACATGGAAGAATTTAGAGATTTAGAATTAACCGTTGAAGCTTTTATGGAAAGTGTTGCAAAATACGATATTAAAGCAGGTATTGTTTTGCAAGCTTATTTGCCTGATTCTTATGAGTATTTGAAAAAACTTTTTGCCTTTTCTAAAGAAAGAGTTTTAAAAGGTATGAAGCCTATAAAAATTCGCTTTGTTAAAGGAGCGAATATGGAAAGTGAAGAAACTATAGCTTCACAAAGAGGTTGGGCTCTACCTACTTTTTATAAAAAAATTGACACTGATAGTAACTATAAAAAAATGCTTGATTTTGTCTTAGAGGGAGATAATCATAAATATATTAATGTAGGTATTGCAAGTCATAATTTATTTGAAATTGCTTATGCTTATACTAGAATTTCACAAGCTGGAGCTTTATCATCTTTTACTTTTGAAATGCTTGAGGGTATGAGTTTACAATGCTCTTATGAGCTTTCTAAAATGCATGATCTTATACTTTATGCACCAGTTTGTGATGAAGCACATTTTAACAATGCTATTGCATACTTAGTAAGAAGACTTGATGAAAATACTAGTGAAGATAATTTCATGAGATATTTTTTCAATCTTAAAATTAATGATAAAAATTGGCAAATACAAAAAGAATTATTTCTAAAATCTTTAGAAGGTGTTGCTAGTTTGGATAATTCTACCCATAGAACTCAAGATAGAAATAATGAAACAAAGGCTATTAGTTCTTATGAGAGTAAAGAATTTAAAAACGAACCTGACACAGACTTTATCTTAAAAGCAAATAGAGAATGGGCTAAGGGTATAAGAGCTAAGTATGAAAATTTAGAAAATTATGATGTCTATCCGGTTGCAAAAGAAGAAATTAAAAACGAAAATTTACAAGTAGTAGAAGTTAAAGATAAAATCAAAAATCGCACTATAGGTAAAGCACACTTAGCAGGCCAAGCAGAGATCAAATACGCTTTAGATGTAGCTAAGAGCTCAAATTTTAGTGATTTAAGTCATGATGAAATTTATAAAATTTTAGCAAAAACTGCTCAACTTGTTAGAGATCGTAGAGGAGATTTAATAGGTATAGCAGCTTTAGAAGTAGGAAAAACTTTCTTAGAAATTGATCCTGAAGTTAGTGAGGCTATAGACTTTTTAGAATTTTACCCACATTCTTTGGAAAAACTAAAAGAGCAAAATCCAAATACTACTTTTAAA
The DNA here is from genome assembly GCF_024723605.1 of Campylobacter sp. LMG 17559. NCBI lineage: Bacteria > Pseudomonadati > Campylobacterota > Epsilonproteobacteria > Campylobacterales > Campylobacteraceae > Campylobacter > Campylobacter sp. LMG 17559. Next base: position 108,126 of record NZ_JANQCZ010000002.1, on the reverse strand, counting down.
GCAAAAGGTATAGGCGTGGTGATTGCGCCATGGAATTTCCCAGTGGGTATTTCAGTAGGAACTATAGCAGCACCTTTGGCCGCAGGAAATAAAGTGATATATAAACCTTCATCTTTATCGATGTTAACAGGTTATATGCTTTGTAAATGTTTTTGGGATGCAGGAATTCCTAAAGATGCTTTGATTTTCTTACCTGCTAAAGGTAGTGATATATCAAAATACTTACTTGTTGATCAAAGTGTGAAATTTTCAGTATTAACCGGTGGGGAAGAAACTGCTTATGCAATGCTCAAAGCTAATCCAACCTTACTTTTAAGCGCTGAAACAGGCGGTAAAAACGCAACTATTGTTTCTAAATTTGCTGATCGTGATAGTGCGATTAAAAATATCATTCATTCAGCTTTTTCAAATTCAGGTCAAAAATGCTCTGCTACTTCTTTACTAGTTTTAGAAGAAGAAGTTTATAATGATGAAGAGTTTAAAAAGACTTTGGTAGATGCTGCTAGTTCTATGGCGGTTGGAAATCCATTTGTGTTTAAAAATAAACTTGGAGCTTTAGCAGATAAACCAGATGTGAAATTACAAAAAGCTTTAGATGAGCTAGCTCCGTATGAAAGTTGGGCTTTAAAACCTAAATTTGTAGATGATAATCCTTATCTTTTAACTCCAGGGATTAAGTATGGTACTAAAAAAGGTGACTTTACGCACATGAATGAGCTTTTTGCACCAATCTTAACTGTAATGAAAGCAAAAGATTTAAAAGAAGCTATTGATATAGTAAATTCAACAGGCTATGGACTTACAGCAGGATTTGAAAGTTTAGATGAGAGAGAATGGGAGTATTTTCACACTCACATAGAGGCAGGAAATATTTATATTAATAAACCAACAACAGGAGCTATAGTTCTTAGACAGCCTTTTGGTGGTATTAAAAAATCAGCCATTGGTTTTGGTAGAAAAGTTGGAATTTATAATTACATTACCCAATTTTTAGATATAGAGCAAAGTCAAGCTGATCAAAATGTTTTGGACAATGAATTGGTATCAAATTTAAATGCTTTAAGCTTAGATTTAAATGAAAAAGATAAAGCCGATTTTGAAGTCATTAAAGCTATGGCAAGAAGCTATGCTTACCATGCAAAACATGAATTTGCAAGTGCGAAAGATTATGTCAATATAAGAGGCGAGGATAATCTTTTTTCTTATACAAAGGTTAAAAATATCGCTTATAGAGTGCATAAAGATGATAGTTTAAAAGATATTTTAGGAGTTATTTTAGCAGCTAGTGTATTAAATATTGATCTTGTTTTAAGTTATGATGAGCATGAGAAAATAGATCTTGTGCAAAAGATTAATCAAAAAATTAGTTCAAAAACTTTATTCCTTAAAGAAAGTAAAGAAAATTTCATTAGCAAAATAGCTGATTATGAGAGAATTCGTTATTTTGCTCCATTAGATGTTAATGATGAAATTTTCATAAAAGCAGCAAGTTGTGCAAAAATCATCGCTAATGCTAAGCCTTTAATAAATGGGCGTTTTGAGTTGCTTTTATATCATAATGAAAAAGCTTTAAGTATATCTTTCCATCGTTATGGAAATCTAGGCATTCGTGCTTTAAAATAATATAAAGGAGATAAAATGGAGGTTGTTCAAATTAATACTCAAATTGCGATAATGTTTGTCGCATATTCAGCATTAATGCTTTTTATCGGATTTTATTTTTATAAACAAAATAAAAATTCAGAGGACTATTTTTTAGGTGGTCGTTCTATGGGACCAGTGGTTTCAGCACTTAGTGCTGGAGCTTCTGATATGAGCGGTTGGCTTTTAATGGGTTTACCAGGAGCGTTATATGTAAGTGGTTTGGCTGAAAGTTATATTGCAATAGGTCTTAGTATAGGAGCGTTTTTAAACTGGGCTTTTGTAGCAAAAAGACTTAGAATTTATACTAGTGTGATTGCAAATTCTATTACAATTCCAGATTATTTTGAAACAAGGTTTGATGATGATAAGCATATATTAAGAGTGGTTTGTGCTATTGTTATTTTAATTTTCTTTACTTTTTATGTTTCATCGGGGCTTGTAGGTGGAGCAAAACTTTTTGAAGCAACTTTTGGAATTCAATATGATTATGCTTTAACTACAGGAACTGTTATTATAGTTGCTTATACATTTTTAGGTGGATATAAGGCAGTTTGTTGGACGGATTTGATTCAAGGTTTATTAATGATGAGTGCTTTGATTGTTGTGCCTATAGTGATGATTTATCATTTAGGTGGCTTTAGTGAAGCTGTTAATATAGTCAAAGAAATTAAGCCAAATACTTTTTCTATGGGAGAAGGATTAAGCTTTTTAGGTATAGTTTCAGCGCTTTCATGGGGACTTGGATATTTTGGTCAGCCACATATTTTGGTGCGTTTTATGTCTATAAGATCAACTAAAGATATTCCAACTGCTACTTTTGTAGGAATTTCTTGGATGGTTATATCTTTAATAGGTGCTTGTTTGATAGGTATTTTAGGTATAGCTTATGTGAGTAAATTTGAGCTTAGTTTGCAAGATCCTGAAAAGATTTTTATCGTAATGTCGCAATTACTTTTTAATCCTTGGATAGCAGGCATTTTACTTAGTGCTATTTTAGCAGCTATTATGAGTACAGCAAGTTCGCAATTACTTGTTTCAAGTTCAACTATAGCAGAAGATTTTTATAAAAGAATTTTTAATAAAGAAGCATCTAATAAAACAGTGATGACTTTAGGTAGATTTGGTGTTTTAGCAGTAGCTGTGATAGCTTTTGTTATTTCTACTGATAAAAACTCAAGTGTATTAAGTATAGTAGCTTATGCTTGGGCGGGATTTGGAGCAAGTTTTGGTTCTGTAATGCTCTTTTCGTTATTTTGGTCAAAAATGACAAGATACGCTGCTATTGCAGGTATGATTACCGGTGCAGTTGTGGTTGTAGCATATAAAAATTTCTTAGCCGAGTGGCTTAATTTTCCTATTTATGAAATCATTCCAGGATTTTTAGCTGCTTCTGTTGTGATTGTTTTAGTAAGCTTGGTTACAAAAGTGCGCCCAGGAACTAAAGCAGCTTATGAAACAATGTTAAAACATCTATAAAACTAACACATCTCTTCTATATTTTATGGTATAGAAGAGGTATTAAATTCTATGAAATGATTAGAGTATTTATTCCAATATTCTTTATAAACTCTATCGTTATTTCCATCTAAATTTAATTGATACATTCTAAATATTACTTTTATATTTTTAGGCTGCCATAATTCTTCATAACTATATTTATAAGTCATACTTAATTTTTTCATTACTTTGCCGCTTGCAATATTACTAATATCATGTGTAGCTGTAATATATTTTATGTTATCGTTTTTTAATTTTTCTATAACTTTTTTACAAGCTTCTGTTATAATGCCTTTAGACCAATATTCTTTTTTTAATCCGTACCCGAAATCATTAGAGGTATTATTGTTTTCAAAATGAATATAGCCTATAGGAATATTATTTTCTTTTAAACAAACAGCATATCTATAAAAATTATTCTGGTTATTTGTTCTTATATAAAATTCATCTAAATGTTTTTTAGTTTGTTCTATACTTGTAAAAGGAAACCAGGGTAAATATTTATTAACTTCCTCATCACTTAATATAGAAAATAAATGTTCAGTATCTTCAATAGTAAATTTTCTTATTATTAGTCTATTTGTTTCTAGCATTCTAAGGCTTTTGAATTAAAAATCTAAGCGTTGGGCCATCTTGATTTATTTCTAGAATTTCAAAACCACGATTTTTAGCATCTTGAGGTATAGAATTTATACTTTGCGGACAGTCGCATAAAATTTCTAAAACTTCACCTGATTTTAGTTCTTTTAAGGCATCAATAGTAGCTATAGCAGGGTATGGACAAGCTTCACCTTCTAAATTTAAACTATAATGAATAATCATATTTTCCCTTTTTTATTTTGTTTGAAAAAGAATGATTTTTTAAACTTTAATATAAATAAAAATAAAATTGCAAATAAAGTTAAATTGATTACTAAACCATTAAAATAACCAAATTCATTTAAAAGATGAATCTTTACTCCATCTGTTAAGAAATTTGGAAAATAATCGTAGCTTAAAGCTAATATCATAGTGCCAATAATATTTGCAATACCCACTATAATAAAATGACTTTGTCCTTCACAAGCTCGATACATCCAGCCACACTCGCATCCTCCGGCAAAAACTATCCCAAAGCCAAATAAAAAAGCACCTAAAGCAATATTTGGTGATATTTCTATTATTTTGCTAGTGTGTCCTTGTAAGATAAATGCAAAAGCTATTAAACAAGCTATAATCATACCTATTAAAGCTCCCTTTATGGCATTATCTCTACCAAATAAAAATAAATCTCTAAAGCAAGAAGTAAAGCAAATTTGAGCTCTAGATATGATAAAACCAAAAACAAAGCCAAATATTAACGCTAAAGGAAGAATGCTTTCTTTGTTGTTAATATTTAAAGGTTGTTTTTGTAGTATAAGTACAACATAAGTTATAAAAATTATAAATACACCAAGTCCTATATAAAAATATATCTTTGCGGTTTTATTGTGCGTTTTTAATGGCTGGTTTTCTTTACAAACACGTTGTAATTTGGCTTTTGGTTTAAAAGGTGATAGATTGCAAACTTTAACAGCTAAATAAATCCCTAAAATCATAAATAAAGTAAAAACCCAAGTATGTAAAGAAAAATAAGGCAAGCCTGTAAAAAAATTTGCCAAGTTACATCCAAAGGCAAGTCTTGCGCCAAAACCAGATAAAATTCCACCTATAATAGCTTGAAAAATTCGAATTTTGCTAGCAGGTAAGCGCCATTTGAATTTATTTGCTAAAAATACAGCGCTTAAACACCCTATAAACATACCTATAAGCATAATACCATCAATTCTTGTTAAGGGAGTACCGTTTAAATTTTGCTTTTGATAATAAGAATAAGAGCTTAAGTCCATACCAAAAAATTCTAAAAACTCTCCACCCCAGCGTGTCATTTCGCCAGTGACTGCCCAAACACTACCAAAAATTCCAAAATAAATAGCACTTAAAATTCCAAGCATAATCATGCCTTTGGAATTATCCCAAAAATTTATAAAAAAAGATTGTTTGAAAGAATGCATTGTTGTATCCAAAAATTGTGATTGTCAAAACTTGACACTAAAATAAAAACTACTATTATAACTAAGAATTTTGATAATAAAATAAAACAAAACCACTTATAACTTTAAGTATTTAATTTTTGTTTTAATTAAAAATATTAAGATATAATATATTTTTTGGAAGGTTAGCTTATCTGGTGATGGCCACTGACTTCAAATCAGATGAAAGGGTAGTTGACTACTTTTTGGGGAGTTCGATTCTCTCACCTTCTCGCCAAATTTAAGTCAAAATGGAGTTTTTATGAGTAAAGCAGATATTGTCGTTGGTATCCAATGGGGTGATGAGGGTAAAGGTAAGATAGTTGATAAACTATGCGAAAATTATGATTATGTTTGCAGGAGTGCAGGTGGACATAATGCAGGTCACACTATATGGGTTGATGGTATAAGATATGCTTTACATTTAATGCCATCAGGTGTTTTAAATAAGCAATGTATTAATGTTATAGGAAATGGGGTTGTAGTTAATCCTGATGTATTAATTAGTGAAATGGCTCAATTTGAAAATTTAGAAGGAAGATTATTTATAAGTGATAGGGCTCATTTAAATTTAAACCACCATGCTTTGATTGATCAAGCAAGAGAAAGACTTAAAGGCGATAAAGCTATAGGTACAACAGGCAAAGGTATAGGACCAAGTTATGAAGATAAAATAAGTCGTAATGGACATAGAGTAGGGGAGTTGCTAGAGCCTGAAAAACTTTGTGAAAATTTAATGAAAGATTTTGAACTTAAAAAAACTTATTTTGATGCTTTAGGTATCGCAATGCCTAGTTATGATGAAATCTTAAAAGATTTAAAACGCTTTAAAGAAGTATTGGCGCCATATATTACAGATACTACAAGAATGCTTTGGAAAGCTTTAGATGAGGATAAAAAAGTATTATTAGAAGGCGCGCAAGGATCAATGCTTGATATTGACCATGGAACTTATCCTTATGTTACTAGTTCAACAACTATCTCAGCTGGAGCTTTAAGTGGTTTGGGGTTAAATCCAAAAGAAATTGGAAAAGTTATAGGTATAGTAAAAGCTTATACAACAAGAGTGGGAAATGGAGCTTTTCCAAGTGAAGATTTAGGCGAAGATGGTGAAAAAATAGGGCTTATTGGTAAAGAAATCGGTGTAAGTACAGGTAGAAAAAGAAGATGTGGTTGGTTTGATGCGATTGCGGTAAGATATACCGCAAGGTTAAATGGCTTAGATACTTTATCATTAATGAAACTTGATGTATTAGATGGTTTTGAAAGTGTTAAAATTTGTAAAGCTTATGAGTATAAGGGACAAGAAATAGATTATGTACCTTGTGATTTAGAAAATGCTAAACCTATTTATGAAGTAATGGAGGGTTGGGACAAAGTTGCAGGGATTAGGGATTATGATTTGTTACCTGAAAATGCCAAAAAATACATTAAACGTTTAGAAGAATTAAGTGGTGTTAAAGTGGGCTATATCTCTACAAGCCCTGAAAGAGAAGATACTATCATTTTATGAAAAGCAAATATTCTTCTGTGATTAAGCTTAGAAAACAACAGCTTGATAAAGCGGAAGCAAATTTAACCAAAACAAGACAAAAGCTTTTGCAGTGTGAAGAAGAGCTTAAAGAAGCCTCAAAAACTTGCGAAAGCTTAGCTTTGGCCGAAAAGGGTTCGATAGCTTTGTTAAGATCGTCTTTAAAAATGCAAGAAATCGCAAGAGAGGGCAAGCAAAGAGTTAAACAAAAATTAGATTTAACCAAAAAAGAATTAGCGCACCATCAGCATTTATATAAAAAAGCTCATTTGGAATTTGAAAAAATCAAAGTTTTAGAAAATGAAGAATTAAAAAAGATTCAAAAGGCTTTACAAAAAGAAGAGGAAAAATTTATAGACGAGCTTGCTATAACAAGGCATTTTAATAAGGATAAATAATGAAAAAAATAATATTTTTATTAATTTTTTTAAATTTTGTAAATGCACAGCAAAATTGTGAACAATATTTTGAAGCAAGAAAAGAGCAAATGCAAGAACAAATTAGAGAATATGATGAGGCAAGGCAAAGTTTAGAGGCATATAGAGCTTCTTTTGAAGCTTTACAAAAAGAAAAAATGCAAGCACTGGTGCAAAAAGAAGCTGATGTTAATGCAAGTTTAGAACAAATTAAAAGCCTAAAAGAACAAAATGAGCGTATATTAGAAGCGACTAGGCAAAATCTTCAAGCGATTAATGATAAAACTATGGGGCGTATTACAGAAATCTATGCAAAAATGAAAGATGTGGCTGTTGCAGGTATATTAAGTGAAATGGAACCTGATGAAGCTTCAAAAATTCTACTTTCATTAGATCCTAGAAAAATTTCATCTATTATGGCAAAAATGGAACCTAAAAAAGCTTCGGATTTAACACTACTTTTGAAAAATTTAGATCAAAATGCAAGTTCGCAGTAAGTTTTAAGCAGTTTTTACCTTTTTTTTAGTATTATTTCAATAAAAATAAAAAGGTGAATAAATGCGTATCAAACCAGCTCACATACCTTATATAGCAAATAAAATAATACTTGATTTAATGCACTCTTCTTTTGTAAAAATTAAAGATGATAGTCAAAAGCTTTTAAAAATAGCAAAAGAAATTATAGAAATAGATGTTTTAAATGAACGTAAGCTTGATGAAAAGGCAAAAGAGCTTTTAGAAAGTCAAGAAGATGAAATTGAGTTTATGCAAATAGATAGAAAAAGTATGTTTTGGATGATTAAGAAAAAATTGGCAAATGAGTTTAAATTTATGCTTGATAGTGAAGATAGATACAATAACCTTTCTCACAAAATTTTAGAAAATTTAGTAGAAGAGGATTTGATAAACTATAATGTATCAGAAAATCGTGTGAAAAATCTCATTTTCTCAAGTATTATGTCTTATTTAAAAGAGTATGAAAATTTAGAAGATTTGGTTTATGAAAAAATTTCAAATTATAAAAGAAAGCTTATCCCAGGTTCTGAAGAATATGAATTGGTGTTTGAAAAGCTTTACCAAGAAGAGCTTAGAAAAAAGGGACTTTTATGAAAGCATATATTTATGTAGAAAATGATGTTTTTTTAAGTGCAAAGGCTTTTGGAGAAAGTGGAACTTTTTTTGGTGAGCTTGTTTTTAATACTTCTTTAACGGGCTATCAAGAGATTATTTCTGATCCTTCATATGCGGGTCAATTTGTGGTTTTTTCAATGCCAGAAATTGGTATAGTTGGCGTTAATGATGAAGATAATGAAAGCAAAGAAGTTTTTGCTAGCGGTATGATCATAAGGGAATTAAATGAAGATTATTCTAATTTTAGAGCCAATGATTCTTTGAGTGCTTATTTGAAAAACCATGGCAAAATAGGACTTTGCGAAATTGATACTAGATTTTTAGTTAAAATGATTAGAGATCAAGGAAATTTAAGAGCTGTAATATCTACTGAAATTAAAGACAAAGAAGAGCTTAAGAAAATGCTTCTTTCTAGTGCTAAAATTGATGAGGTAAATTATGTAGCACAAGTTAGCACTAAAAGCTCTTATAAGCATAATAAAGGTGCTTGGGATCATAGCAACAAAACTTATGAGAATGTAAAAGCAAATGGTAAAAAAGTAGCTGTGATTGATTATGGTGTAAAAGAAAATATTTTAAATGAACTTGTGAGTGTAGGACTTGAAGTAGAGGTTTTTCCTTATAATACCAAGGCAAAAGATTTGATTGATTTATACCAAAAAGGTGTAATTCATGGGGTATTTTTATCCAATGGACCAGGTGAGCCAAAAATTTTAAAAGATGAAATTGCAGAGATTAAAAAATTAGCAGAAGCAAAAATTCCTATGCTAGGTATTTGTTTAGGACACCAGCTTTTAAGTAATGCATTTGGTTATGAAACTTATAAGATGAAATTTGGTCAACATGGAGCAAATCATCCAGTAATTAATCTTATAAATAATACAGTAGAAATCACAGCGCAAAATCACAACTATAATGTTCCTGAAGAAATAGCAGAGGTTGCAATAATTACTCATAGAAATTTATTTGGTGATAATGTAGAGGGTGTAAAATACAAAAATTATCCTATCATTTCAGTGCAACATCACCCAGAAAGTTCCTCAGGACCACATGAGAGCAAATACATCTTTAAAGAATTTTTAGAGCTTTTGTGAATTTAGATTTTATTGCTTTAGCGAGTATAGCTTTTCTTTCTAGCTTTGGACATTGTTATGGAATGTGCGGAGGTTTTATTTTAGCTTATACTCAGCTTTCAAAGCAGATCAAACTCCCTTTTTCTCTTTTGATTTTCTCTTATCATTTATCTAGAATTTTTGCCTATGTCTGTTTGGGCATATTTTTTGGATTTTTTGGAAATTTATTTTCTTTTAGCGAATTTGCAAAAGGTATAATGCTTTTTATTATCGGGATTTTTATGGTGGTTTTAGCTTTTGCTTTAATTTTTAAAGGAAAATTATTAGCTTTTTTTGAAAGCTCTTTAATTTTTGACTGTGTCATTAAAAAAAACATTTCAAGATTAATTCAAAATAAGTCTTTAAAAAGTACTATTTTTTTAGGCTTTTTAAATGGTTTTGTACCTTGTGGCTTGGTGTATTTTTATATAGCTTTTGGAATGAGTGTACAAAATGTATACTTGTCAGCGTTAATTATGCTTGTTTTTGGACTTTCAACACTGCCTGCTTTGGTATTTTTTGCTTATTTTTCTAAAACACTGAGTGAAAAATTTCAAAAAACAGCTAGTTTGATTTCTTATATTTTAATATTTTTTTATGGCTTGTATTTTTCTTATATAGGTTTTTCTTTAACTCGATAAATTTTATTATTTACTTATAATTCTTAATAGATGATTAATCATTGTGATTTTAAGCTAAAAAAGATGATAATTATCATATAATATAGCGATTGCATATTGCAGAAAAAAACTTAAGGAGAGGAAATGCACCCAGGAAATGCATTAAACTATGACTATACGGTTGCTAAATATTTTATGTTTGCTACCTTATTGTTTGGTGTTATTGGTATGGCTATTGGAACGCTTATTGCCTTTCAAATGGCTTATCCGGATTTAAACTATTTAGCTGGTGAGTATGGCACTTTTTCAAGACTTAGACCATTGCACACTTCAGGTGTAATTTTTGGTTTTATGCTCTCAGGAATTTGGGCTACTTGGTATTATATTGGTCAGCGTGTGCTAAAAGTTAGTATGGCAGAATCAAGCTTTTTAATGTTTGTTGGTAAACTACATTTTTGGCTTTATATGATCACTATGATTATAGCTGTTATTACTTTGTTTGCAGGTATTAGTACTTCAAAAGAATACGCAGAGCTTGAATGGCCACTTGATATATTGGTAGTTTTAGTTTGGGTTTTATGGGGTGTAAGTATTTTTGGGCTTATTGGAATTCGCCGTGAAAAAACTTTATACGTTTCACTTTGGTATTATATAGCTACCTTCTTAGGTATAGCAATGCTTTATTTGTTTAATAATATGGCAGTTCCAACTTATTTTGTAAGTGGAATGGGCGATTGGTGGCATAGTGTTTCTATGTATGCAGGAACTAATGATGCATTAGTTCAATGGTGGTATGGACATAATGCTGTTGCATTTGTATTTACTGTTGGTATTATTGCTCAAATTTATTATTTCTTACCAAAAGAAAGTGGTCAGCCAATTTTCTCATATAAGTTATCTTTATTTGCGTTTTGGGGCTTAATGTTTGTTTATCTATGGGCGGGTGGACACCACTTGATTTATTCTACTGTGCCTGATTGGATGCAAACTATGGGTTCAGTTTTTTCAATTGTACTTATTTTACCTTCTTGGGGTTCAGCAATTAATATCTTACTTACTATGAAAGGTGAGTGGAGTCAATTAAGAGAAAGTCCGTTGATTAAATTTATGATTTTAGCTTCAACTTTCTATATGTTCTCAACTTTAGAAGGTCCTATTCTTTCTATTAAATCAGTTAATGCATTAGCACACTTTACAGATTGGATTCCAGGACATGTTCATGATGGTACTTTAGGTTGGGTTGGCTTTATGACTATGGCTGCACTTTATCATATGGTGCCTAGAATGTTTAAAAGAGAACTATATAGCAAATCATTAATGGAAGCTCAATTTTGGATTCAAACTACAGGTATAGTATTGTACTTTAGTTCTATGTGGATAGCAGGTATTACTCAAGGTATGATGTGGAGAGCTACTGATGAGTATGGTAACTTACTTTATACTTTTATTGATACTGTTGAAGCTATTGTTCCTTATTATTGGATTAGAGCTGTGGGTGGCTTGTTATACTTAGTAGGATTTTTCATGTTTGTTTATAATATTTATAAATCAATTTCAGTGGGTAGAGTGCTTGATAAAGAGCCAAAAAGTGCTTCACCTATGGCAGCATAAGGAGGAAAAATATGTTTAGTTGGTTAGAAAAAAATCCATTCTTTTTTGCTGTGGCAGTATTTATAGTGATTGCATATGCAGGTATTGTAGAAGTTTTACCTGATTTTGCTCAGAATGCAAGACCAATTGAAGGTAAAAAACCTTATACAGTTTTACAACTTGCAGGACGTCATGCTTATATTAAAGAAAGTTGTAATGCATGTCATTCACAACTTATTCGTCCTTTTAAATCAGAAACAGATCGTTATGGTATGTACTCAGTTAGTGGTGAATATGCTTATGATAGACCATTTTTATGGGGTTCAAAAAGAACAGGACCTGATTTATTGCGTATAGGTAATTTTAGAACAACAGATTGGCATGAAAATCACATGTGGGATCCAGTTTCAGTTGTCCCTGGTTCTATTATGCCAGCTTATAAACATATGTTTAGCAATAATGCAAATATAGAAACAGCTTATGCAGAAGCACTAACTGTAAAAAAAGTTTTCAATGTGCCTTATGATACTGAAAATGGTACAAAACTAGGTACTTGGGAAGAGGCTCAAGCAGAAGTTAAAGCAGAAGCTCAAGCTATAGTAGATCAAATGAAAAATCAAGATGTTAAAGATGCGTTTGCTAGAGGTGAAATTAGAGAGATTGTAGCTTTGATTGCGTATCTTAACAGCTTAAAATAGGAAAAACTATGGATTTAGAACTAATAAGAGAGCTACAAGCTTATGGTTTTTTTGCTCTTGTAGTATTTTTAGTGGTAGTTTTGTATTCTTATTGGTTTCATTTGTATAGATCTGAAAAAACAGGTAGAAGAAACTATGAAAAATACGCTGATTTGGCATTGCATGATGAAATCAGCGATCGTGTTTTAGAGCAAAATAAAAGGAGTGCTTAATGCAATGGTTGAATTTACAAGATAATGTTAATTTATTATCTTTTATCGGAGCAATTCTTATCATACTAATTACGCTTGTTGTGGTAGGAAAATTGTTTAAAAGTATGAAAGAAGAAAAAAGCCAAGGCGAACTAAGTGAGCATAGTTGGGATGGTATAGGCGAGTTTAAAAATCCTATACCACTTGGCTGGGCTGTTGTATTTTTCTTGGCTATAGTGTGGTGTATATGGTATTTTCTTTGGGGATATCCTTTAAATAGCTATTCTCAAATTGGTGAGTATAACAAAGAAGTGCAAGCACATAATGAGAAATTTGCGCAGAAATTTGCAAATTTAAGTGCACAAGATAAACAAGAAATGGGTAAAAATATTTTCTTGGTTCAATGTTCTTCTTGTCATGGAATTACCGGTGATGGTATTAATGGAAAAGCACAAAATCTTAATATTTGGGGCTCAGAAGAAGGACTTATAGAAGTAATTACTAAAGGTTCTAAAGGTATGAATTATCCTATGGGCGAGATGTTAAGCGCAGCGGATAATGGTATAGATGAAGCTGATATTCCTGCAATTGCAGCTTATGTTGCTTCTGAAATTTCAGCGATTAAAAAAACTGAAAATCCTCAACTTATAGCAAAAGGAAAAGAACTTTTTGTAACTTGTACAGTATGTCATGGTGAAGATGGAAAAGGAACTATTGATGGTCAGTTAGTAGCTCCAGATTTAACAAAATATGGCAGTGCTGAATTTGTAGTAGATGTTTTAAATCGTGGTAAAGCAGGAAGTATAGGGGTAATGCCTCATTTTAACAATGGGTTGTTAAATGAGCTTCAAAAAGAAGCAGTTAGTGAATATGTGATTTCTCTTTCAAGGGGTGAATAATGGAAAATTCAAATAGATGTGTATTTTCACTTTCAGGCGTTAGTGGAATGTTAATAGCAACTGTTTTATTGTTATCGATTTTAGCTGGACTTACTGTTTGGGGTCTTAAAACTCAGCAAGATGTTATGCAAAAACCTTATAAAATAGAAAATGCAGAGCAAATTAAAATGTTTGACTCTAAAAGAGAAGAACATATCATCATAAAGGAATGATTATGGCAAAAGTTCTTGAATACTTAATCATAGCTGGCTTAGTTGTAGCAGCAGGAATTACTGCTTGGTCGGTTTTAACTGTAAATCATCTTTTTATAGGATGAAAAATATATTTAAAGGCGGTTTTTTAACCGCCATCTTTATTTGTTTTACTAATTTCTTGCATGCTGAAATATTATTAAATGATAACATCTTAAACACTGCAATAGAACAAAACATCACTTTAAGTTCGAAACAAATTCATGAGTTAACTGGTGTGAATATTGCTTTAGCCTTAAGTGATAAGAAAGATTTTGAAAGTTTAAAAAGCTATGAAGCTAATTTGAGTAAACCATATATTTTACTTGTTTTTTCTAAAGCTTCGCATAAGGTAGATATACTTGCAAGTGATGATGCTATGAAGTATTTTGATAAAGAAGGTGTTTTAAGTCCTTATCCTGAAAAAGGAACGATTTTACCTATACTTGCAAATCCTAAACAAAAAGATATTTACAACGCTGCTATTTTAAATGGTTATGCAGATATTGCTGATCAAGTGGCAAATCATTTTAATATAAAACCTTTTTATGGAAACTCAAACCGTGATACTTTAAATATCATGAGAATTTTAATTTATGGTTTTTTATGTGTTGCAATTTTAATGCTAGTTCAAAGAAAAATCAAAAGGAGAAGATAAATGCAAAATAAGAAAACATTTTGGCCTTATGGTATTTTGATTTCTTTGGGGCTTATTGTTACAGCTTGTATTGTTACGATTTTTATTGCAAGCAAAGCCCCTGTGTATGAAGATAATTTTTATTTTGATTCTTATCAAAATGTTGAGTTAAATTATAATGAAATTCAAAACAGACAAAAGACTTTTGATGAAAATTTTAAGCTAAGCATTAAAGATAAAGAAAGCTTTGTGCATAAGAAAAATAAAGTTTATTATATCAATGAAGGGCAAAATGAACTGAGAATTGCTATTGAAAATTTAAAAGATTATGACTTAAGTAAGCTTCAAATTCAAACTTTACTTTCACGCCCACATACAAATGAAAATGATGAAAATTTACAAGCAAGATTAGAAGGAAGTGATTTGGTATTTGATTTCAATATCAAAGAAAAAGGTGTTTGGCAAATACTTTTAAAAATCACTCAAGATGAAAATAGTGTAGGATTTTTTAAATTCTTTTTACAAACTAAATAATGAAACTTTTTGTATTTAGCTCACTAAGAGCTTTAAGAAAGTATTATGAGAAAAAACTACAGAATGATAGTTTAGTAGAACCGGCTATGGGTATAGCTGAATTTATGCAAAAATTAGTTTTTTCTCCACATTTTCAAGCAACTCATTATGAATGCTTGCTTTTGATGAAAAAGGCTTGCGAGCAAACTAAAAATTTAGAGCAAAGTTTAAAAATACCGAGTAATTTTTTTGCTTTCTTAAAGAATAATGCTTATTTATTTAGTTTCTTTAAAGAGCTTAGTTTAGAAAAAAAAGATATCAACTCGCTAAAATTTCATGATGCTTATGCTCAGTATGATGAGCATTTGCAAATTTTAGAAGAGCTTTTTAAAAATTATCTTGCTTTATTAAAAGAGCAAAATCTATATGATGATATTTCTTTGCCACTAGATTATGAAATTAATAATGATTTTTTAAAAAATTATGATGAGATTATTTTTGATTTTCAAGGTTTTTTAAATGCTTTTGAAGTAGAGCTTTTGTTAAAAGTTAAGGAAATACTTCCTCTTAAAGTACAGTTTAATTGCACTAAATTTAATAAAGATTTTTTAAATACTCTTAGCTTTTTACAAGGACTTTCTCTTAAAGAAAATCATGCTTATTTGTTTGATGTAAATCAAAAAACAATTTTAAAAGAAGAGTGCTTTTTTAAAGAAAGTAAGATTAGTTATAAAAGTTTTCACTTAAGATCTTTACAAGCTGCTTTTGTTTTTGAAAAAATTAATTCTTTTTTAAAAGCGGGTATTTGTGCAAAAGATATTGTAGTGATTACTCCCGATGAGAATTTTGTAGATATTTTAAGACTTTATGATAAAAACAATGTTTTAAACTATGCAAGTGGAGAGAGTATTAAAAACACACTTTTTTATCATAGACTAAAGTCTTTGTATGAAAGTGCTAAAGATGATGAGTTTGAGTATGAAGAAAATGAAGATTTTTATGAAAGGTGTAATTTAAATAAACATTTGTGCAATTTACATTTTTTTTCTTCTAACGTTGATTTTGCAGAGTTTAAAAAGCTTTTTGATGAAAATATTTCTTATGATTTTTTTGAGAATTTTATTTTTAATTTGCTAGAAGATAGTGAAGAGGAATTAAAAAATTGTATACATCAAGAGCTTATTTTTATCAAAGAGCTTATAAAAACACACAAGTTAAGCTTTGTGCAAATTTTAGAATTATTTTTTATGCAAATTGATGGTATAAAATTAAGCAGTGTTGGTGGTGGTGAAGTTACTGTAATGGGACTTTTAGAAAGTAGGGGACTTAGATATGATGGGGTAATTATAGTTGATTTTAATGATGAGTTTATTCCAAAAAGAGTTTCAAGCGAGTTATTTTTAAATAATGAAATTCGTAAAAAAGCAGGACTTATCACTCATGCTCAAAGAGAAAATTTACAAAGACATTATTATAATACTTTAATAGCCAAGGCAAAATTAGTTGGAATTTCTTATGTGGAAAATGAAGAAAAAATCAAATCAAGATTTTTAAATGAACTTGAACTTCCACTTTATGAAGATAAAACTTATAGTAATAATGCTTATGTGAAATATTTTCAAACTTATCCTTGTACTTTTAATCTTGAACCTATTGTAAGTATTAAAGCAAAACACGATTATTTTCAAAGCGATCTTTCTTTTTCAAGATTTCATCTTCTTGTGCATTATGGTTTGGATTATTATTATAAGTATGTTTTAAAATTAAAAGAGCCAAAGACTTTAGATGATACACTTAGAGCAAATGAGTTGGGGAGTTTTATCCATAAGGCTTTAGAGCTTTATTATACACAAAAATCTAAAAATCATTTTGATTATGAAGTTTTTATGCAAGTGGTAAAAAGCATTAAGCAATACCGAGTTGATGTACTAAATTTAGCTTTAATACAAACTATATTTAAAGAATTTCAAACACTTGAAAATGAGCATTTTAAGCAAGGTTATGTGGTAGAAAAATGCGAATTTAATCCACCAAGAAAAGAATTTATTGCAGAAAATGGAGTGAAAATTCACGTCATAGGCTTTTTAGATAGAGTAGATAATAATGGCAATGAAAGATTGATTATAGATTATAAAAGTGGCAAGGCTGATGAAAAGTCTTATCAACTTGCTTTTTATAAGTTTTTATTAGAAAGTCAAAATGCCTTATTAAATACAAAAGCTTGTTTTTATGATCTAAAAAATATCAAAATCATACATGAAAATGCTAAAAGTAAGAGCGTACAAGAACTGAAAGATTTACTTAATGAGCTTGCTAAAGAACCTTTGGAAAAAGAATTTTTTAATCAAAAAAACGACAATACTTACAGCCCTTATACCATGCTTTATAAAAAGGAGTTTAAACTTTGAGTTATCATTTTGAGCCTTTTTTAGCTTTAGAAGCTAGTGCAGGAAGTGGAAAAACTTTTGCATTAAGTGTGCGTTTTGTAGCTTTGGTTTTAATGGGAGCTAAGATTAATGAAATTTTAGCCCTTACTTTTACTAATAAAGCTACAAGTGAAATGAAAGAAAGAGTTTTTAAAACCTTTTTAGAATTTGATGTGCTTGAAAATGGAGAGAATAAAGCAGAGTGTAATGAGCTTATGAAAATGCTAGGTAAAAGCAAGGATGAGCTTATAGCTTTAAGAGAAAAATACAAAGATGAGTTTTTAAGATCTAAGCTTAATATCTACACTTTTGACAGCTTTTTTTCACAAATCATTCGTTCTTTTGCTTTAAATTTAGGTCTTATGGGTGATTTTGACATTATAGAAAGTCAAGATAGTTATAAAAATTTCATTTCTAAATTAGACGAAGAAGAATTAAGAGCTTTAGCTTATTATATTGTCCAAACAAAAAGTAAAAGTGATTTTTTGCAAAATCTTGAAAGCTTGTATGAAAGATCTTGTGAGATAAAATCTATACAAAATGCACATTTTCCAAATAAAACTTTTTTAGAAAAAAGCTTAAGTGAGTTTATAACTTATGCAAGAAATTTAAGCACAGATAAAAACTATCAAAAAAATTTCGAATTTGAAAACATAGAAGATTTCTTTACTAAACCTATTATTTGTGATTTAGATAAAAAATATTTTATAAAAGTCATTGATAGTGAATTTTTACAAAAAAGAGCGGAGTTTTTACAAAGCGCAAAAGAGTATTTTACTCAAATGGAAAATTATCGCATTAGTATGCTTGCAAAGCTTTTGAAGCATTTTAAAGAAGCAAGAAATGAAAATAATGCCAAGCAAAATGCATTAACTTTTTCAGATATAGCTTTAAAAACTCATGAGTTAATTAGTGATGAAACTAATAAAGATTTGATTTATTTTAGGCTTGATGGTTATATTTCGCATTTATTAATCGATGAATTTCAAGATACTAATGTTTTGCAGTATCAAATTTTAAAACCCATCATTGCTGAGCTTGTTTCAGGCGAGGGAGTGAAAAAAAATAGAAGCTTTTTTTATGTGGGGGATAAAAAGCA
Source organism: Campylobacter sp. LMG 17559 (assembly GCF_024723605.1). Classification (NCBI taxonomy): domain Bacteria; kingdom Pseudomonadati; phylum Campylobacterota; class Epsilonproteobacteria; order Campylobacterales; family Campylobacteraceae; genus Campylobacter; species Campylobacter sp. LMG 17559. The sequence goes on along the minus strand of NZ_JANQCZ010000002.1, from coordinate 89,841 downwards.
AAGCATATATGGTTTTAGAGGGGGTAAAAAAGAGCTTTTTGATAAGCTTTTAAAAGACTTTCCACAAATTAAATTAGAGCATTTAGATACTAATTATCGTAGTAAAAAGATCATTGTTGATTATGTAAATGAAGTCTTTAAAGATAAATTTTTTGATAGCTTTTTAAATCCTAGCTTTACTTTGCAAAAAAGCATTAAAGAAGGTGGATATGTGGAAGTTTTGCAAAATCATATCCCGCCAAAAAGTTCTTTGCATGAAGCAAGTGGCAAAGAAGTTTTAAAGATCATCCAAAAGCTTTTAGAAAAAGGCGTAAAGCTCAGTGAAATTTGCATTTTGGTATGGATTAACAAAGACGCTACTTTAATGAAAGAATTTCTTGAAGAAAATGACATTAAAGCTTATACGCAAAGCAATGTAGCTTTGATGGATTGTATTAGTGTAAGAGTGCTTTTTGAGTATGCAAAGGCTTGTGTGCTTAAAGATGAGTTTAGTTTGTACTTTGCAAGTAGTATTTTAGAAAAAGAACTTGAGTTTGCAACGCTTGATTTAAACCGTAGTGTAGGTGAGATTTTAAAATACTTGGTACATGTTTTAAAACTTGACTTAAGTGATGTGAATCTCATCGCATATTTAGAGTATGCAAGTGCTTTTGATAATTTCTTTGATTTTTTATTTGCTCCATGTGAGCTAAAGTCTTTGCAAGCTCAAGATGATGGAGTAAGTATTATGACCGTGCATAAATCTAAGGGGCTTGAATTTGAAAATTTAATCGTACTTGATAGACTTAGTAAAAAAGCTCCGGATAATGAAACTTTAATGTTTGAGTATGATTTAGAGCAGGGTTGGGAAGTAAAATACCGACACAGTGCTAGAAAATATCTTGAAGATCAAAATTACAATGCCTTTTTAGCTAAAAGAGAAAAACTTCAAGCAGAAGATGAGATAAATTGTCTATATGTAGCCCTTACTAGAGCTAAAAATTCTCTTTTTATCATAAAAAATGATGAGAGTTTCAAAACCTTTAAGAGCTATTTTCAAGACTATAAAGAAAAACAAATAGGCATTATAGAAGAACAGCTTGTTAAAACAAAAGAGCCTTTAGAAAATTTAGAGCAAATAGAAAGCTTTGAAGAATTTCAAAAAGTAAATTTGCAAGAAGTTAAAGTAAAAAGTCATCTTTCAAGCGCACAAATACATTTTGGTTTGGCTTTGCATGAGTATTTGCAATATTTTGATTTTAATACCAAGAGTAATTTTGAATTTTGCAAGCAAATGGTGTATAAAAAATATCGTTTTTACTTAGATGATGAAGGTTTTAATGAGCTTTTTAAAAGACTTACTATGCTTTTAAAAGATGAGAGCTTTAACGCACTTTTGGTGGGTAAAAAGCTACTAAAAGAGCAAATCATCACTTATAAAGGTGAGCAAAAACAACTTGATATGCTTGCATTTGATGATAATGAAGCTATCATTATAGACTATAAAACGGGTTTAAATTTAAACGAGCATAAAAAGCAAGTTTTACTTTACAAAGAAGCTATAGAAAAAATCTTGGCCAAGACTTCTACTAAGGCTTTTTTGATATATGTTTTAAAGGATAAAGTGGAGATAGTGGAGGTTTAACATTGTATTAAAAATAAATTTTGTTATTTGTATTGTTTTATTTGTGAAATTTATTTTTATCAAGTTATGTATTTTTTATATAGTGGTAAGAATATTTAAGCTTTAAATATTCTTAAATTAAGTATTAATTAAGCTAAAATAATTATAATCTCATTTTTAAAAAAATTTTTGGCAAAGGTAAGATGATGACAAAGATAACAAAGCCAAACGAAGTAAAACGCGAATGGATCGTTTTAGACGCTGAAGGAAAGCGTTTTGGTCGTCTTTTAACAGAAGTAGCGACTATTTTAAGAGGTAAGAATAAACCTTGCTATACTCCAAATGTTGATTGTGGAGATTATGTAATCATTATCAATGCTTCTAAAGCAGTTTTCACAGGCGCAAATAAAGCAGAAGATAAACTATACCACAGACATTCAGGGTATTTTGGAAGTGTAAAAAGTGAAAAATTTGGTGATTTATTAGAAAAAAATCCAGTTAAATTATATAAATTAGCAGTTCGTGGTATGCTACCTAAAACAAACCTAGGTAGAGCTATGCTAAAAAAATTAAAAATTTATGCAGGTAGCGAACATCCTCATACTGCTCAAATTGCTAATAAAGGAAAATAATCATGGCAACAACATACGCAACAGGTAAAAGAAAAACCGCTGTAGCTAAAGTTTGGGTAAAAGCTGGTAGTGGTAAAATCATCGTTAATGGTATGGATTTAAACACTTGGCTTGGCGGACATGAAGCTATAAAGTTAAAAGTAGTTCAGCCTTTATTAGTAACTAAGCAAGAAACTTCTATGGATATTAAAGCAACAACTTTAGGCGGTGGATACAGCGCTCAAGCTGAAGCTTTAAGACATGGTATTTCAAGAGCTTTAGCTGCTATGGATGCAGATTTTAGAGCATTATTAAAACCAAAAGGACTTCTTACTAGAGATAGTAGAACTGTTGAGCGTAAAAAGTACGGTCGCAGAAAAGCAAGAAGAAGTCCACAGTTCTCTAAACGTTAATCTTTTTTTGGATCCATTTTTTTGGATCCACTCTCTCTTTTATTTTTAAAATCACATTTTTTCATATATTTTTGTTTTGTTTAAAATCAAAGGATTTTTTGTTTAGAATAAACTTTTATAATTTCAAGGTCCGATCAGGGAAACCTCCTTTTTGTAGTAAATTTAAGCCCCTTTCCCAAAAAGGGGCTTATTTTATTTTAATCTTCTTTTTATATAATATCTCATTTATTTTCATTATTTAAGGATAGTTTATGAAAAAAATTATAGGATTAGTTAGTTTAGCTAGTGTTTTGTTTGCTTTTGATGCTAGTAAAATAGAAATCACTCCAACCTTTAATTATACAACCCCAGAAGGAAATTTAGATCTTAAAAATTATGGCGGAGTGGGTTTAAGATTTGGTTATCATTATGATGATTTATGGATAGATCAAGCTGAGCTTGGCTTAGAGTATTATGATAATGCAAAATATAACAATCCAAACGATAATACACATACAGATACTAGTGTTTCAAGATTTTATGTAAATGCTATTAAAGGAATTGATCTAGCTAATCATGTATATTTATATGGTTTGTTAGGAACGGGTTATGAGTATTTAAGCCATGGAGCTTATGAAAATAAAAGTGGTATGTTTGCTCAATATGGTGCAGGTTTTAAATTTGCACTTGGCGAAGATTTGGCTTTAAGACTTGAAGCAAGAGATCAAATTAAATTCAATAATGGTGAACATAATTTGATTTCTAGTGTTGGCTTGAGTTTTTATTTTGGTAATAAAGCTCCAAAAACTCCTCAAACTGCAACTAAACAAATCGAAGAAAAACCGCAAACAAAACAAATTGATAAATCATGTCCAGAACCAAGAAAAGGTGCTTTACTTGATCATATAGGTTGTGAAAAAACAATAGCGCTTGAAGGTCATTTTGGTTTTGATCAAATCACTATAAACCCTGAATTTGCACAAAAAATCCAAGAAGTAGGTAAGGTTTTAGAAGAAAACCCACAATATTATACTATTTTAGAAGGTCACACAGATAGTACAGGAACTAAAGCTTATAATCAAAAATTATCATTAGAGCGTGCTAAGGCAGTTGCGAAAGAACTTGAAAAATCAGGTGTTGCTAAAGAAAAAATTGCAACTAAAGGCTATGGTTTTGATAAGCCAAAAGTAAGCAATGATACTAAAGAAGGTCGCGCGCAAAATAGACGCGTGGAAGCAAAATTTTTCATTAAAGAATAAACTTTGTTAAAAAAGACAATTTTGTTTGACTTAGATGGCACTTTGATAGACTCTACAAGTGCCATTTTAGATGGATTTGATGCTGCTTTTAAAGCTTTTGGCGAGCCTTTAAGAGATCATGAGGCCATTAAAGCTTTAATAGGCTTTCCTTTAGATGTAGCTTTTGAAAAACTTGGAGTGCCAAAGGAAAAAACAAGTGAGTATATTAATGCTTATAGAAGCGTATATCAAAAAATCTATATAGAGCAAACTTCTTTGCTCTCTTTGGCAAAAGAAAGTGTATATGAGGCTAGTTTGTTTGCTGATTTAGCTGTTGTAACGACTAAAAGTTCTAAATTTTCCAAACCTTTGCTAGATTATTTAGGGATAGGAAAATACTTTAAAGTTATTATAGGTAGAGATGATGTAACTCACCCAAAACCAAATGCTGAGCCTATTTTATTAGCTTTAGAAAAATTATCTAAAGGTAAAGAAAATGCATTTATGATCGGAGATACTCATTTAGATATCCAAGCAGCTTGTAATGCTGGCGTTAAACCCATAGCAGTAAGTAGTGGTTATGAAAGCAAGGAAAGTTTAGCTAAATTTAAAATTCCACTTTTTAAAAATACTTATGAGGCAATAGAGTATATAAAAAATATCCGATAATTTCACACTCAAACTCCATACTTATAAATAATAAAAATTTTTTATCATTGTTTAAGACAATTCAAGATAAAGTAGCTATTGATTTTAAGTAATTATTTTAATTATAAGGATAATTAGATGAGTAAAATAATGAAAACAATGGATGGTAATGAAGCAGCAGCTTATGCAGCTTATGCATTTACAGAAGTTGCTGGAATTTATCCTATTACCCCAAGTTCACCAATGGCAGATTATACTGATATATGGGCTTCTCAAGGTAAAAAAAACCTTTTTGGAGTACCGGTTAAAGTTGTAGAGATGCAAAGTGAAGCAGGAGCGGCAGGGACGGTTCATGGTTCTTTGCAAGCTGGCGCTTTAACTACTACTTATACTGCCTCTCAAGGACTTTTGCTAAAAATACCAAATATGTATAAAATCGCAGGTCAGCTTTTACCTGGGGTTATTCATGTGGCAGCTAGAGCTTTGGCTTCTCAAGCACTATCTATCTTTGGCGATCATCAAGATATTTATGCAGCAAGACAAACAGGCTTTGCTATGCTTTGCTCGCATTCTGTGCAAGAAAGTATGGATTTAGCAGGTGTTGCGCACCTAGCAGCTATTAAAGGTAGAGTGCCTTTTATGCATTTTTTTGATGGTTTTAGAACAAGCCATGAAATTCAAAAAATCGAAGTGATGGATTATGCACATTTTGATCGTTTGCTTGACCGTGAAGCTTTATTAGAATTTAGAAATTCCTGTCTAAATCCAGAAAATCCAAAAACAAGAGGTACAGCTCAAAATGATGATATTTATTTTCAAACAAGAGAGTTAGCAAATAAATATTATGAAGCTATTTCTGACATTGTTAATGAATATATGCAAGAAATTTCAAAAATTACAGGAAGAGAATACAAACCTTTTGTATATTATGGGGATAAAAACGCAACACGCATTGTAGTAGCAATGGGTTCAGTGACTGAAGCTTTAAAAGAAGTTGTAGATCATCTAAATAGTAAAGGCGAAAAAGTAGGGGTTTTAAAAGTTCATTTATATAGACCATTTAGTTTAAAATATTTATTTGATGTAATGCCTCAAAGTGTTGAAAAAATTGCTGTATTAGATAGAACTAAAGAGCCAGGTAGTTTAGGTGAGCCACTTTATTTAGATTTGAAAAGTGCATATTATGGAAAAGAAAAAGCACCTTTAATCGTTGGTGGTAGATATGGGCTTTCTTCAAAAGATGTTGATCCTGCTCAACTTCTAGCGGTTTTTGAAAATTTAAATCAAGCAAATCCAAAAGATGGTTTTACCATAGGAATTAATGATGATGTGACCTTTACTTCATTGCCTGTGGGAGAAAAAATTTCTTTGGGTGATGAGAGTACTATAGAGTGCCTATTCTATGGACTTGGTGCTGATGGTACTGTAGGGGCGAATAAAAACTCTATTAAAATTATAGGGGATAAAACAGACTTTTATGCACAAGCTTATTTTGCTTATGATTCTAAAAAATCAGGTGGTTATACAAGAAGCCATTTAAGATTTTCTAAAAAACCTATCACTTCAACTTATCTAGTTTCTACACCGCATTTTGTAGCGTGTTCAGTGGCTGCTTATTTAGAAATTTATGATGTTTTAGCAGGCATTAGAAAAGGCGGAACTTTCCTTTTAAATAGTATTTGGAGTGCGCAAGAGACTATTAAGAAGATTCCAAATGCAGTAAAAAGGGTTTTAGCGCAAAAAGAAATTAATTTTTATATTATTAATGCTACAAAACTTGCTAGAGAAATAGGACTAGGTAGTAGAACAAATACAATTATGCAATCAGCGTTTTTCAAGCTTGCTAATATCATTCCTTTTGAAGATGCGCAAAAATATATGAAAGAATTAGCTTATAAATCATATAGTAAAAAAGGTGATGCTATAGTTGAGATGAATTACAAAGCTATTGATGTGGGTGCAGATGGACTTGTAAAAGTTGATATTGATCCTTCTTGGGCAAATTTAGCTGATGAAGTTAAAGAAGAAACTATAGCCTATAAAGGTACTGAGTTTGTTGAAAAAATCGCAAAACCTATGAATGCAGCTAAGGGAGATGATTTACCAGTTTCAGCATTTTTGGGTTATGAAGATGGTAGTTTTGAGCATGGTACTACTGAGTATGAAAAAAGAGGCGTTGGTGTTATGGTGCCAAGATGGATAGAAACTAATTGTATTCAGTGTAATCAATGTGCTTCAGTGTGTCCGCATGCGGTTATTAGACCTTTCTTGATTGATGAAGAAGAATTAAACAATGCTCCAGCAGGTGTAAAAGAACATAGCTTAAATGCAAAAGGCGTAAAAGAGCAAAAATTAAATTTCAAAATTCAAGTTTCGCCACTTGATTGTACAGGTTGTGAGCTTTGTGTGCATGAGTGTCCAACTAAAGAAAAATCTTTAGTAATGGTTCCACTAGGTGAAGAGCTTGATCATGGTGAGCAAGAAAATGCAGATTATTTATTCAAAAAAGTAAGCTATAAAGATAATATCTTAAATAGAGAAAATGCAAAAGGTATTCAATTTGCTCAACCTTTATTTGAATTCCATGGAGCATGTCCAGGGTGTGGAGAAACTCCTTATATCACTTTAATCACTAGATTGTTTGGTGAAAGAATGATTATTGCTAATGCAACAGGTTGTAGTTCTATTTATGGTGGTTCAGCTCCTTCAACTCCATATAGAAAAAGTAATAAAAATGGTCATGGACCAGCTTGGGGTAATTCTTTATTTGAAGATAATGCTGAATTTGGTCTTGGTATGAAAATAGCAACTGAAACAACAAGACATAAAATTGAGCAAATCATGAATGAAAGTATGCAAGAAGTTCCTAATGCGCTTTCTGCATTGTATAAAGAATGGATTGCAAATAAAGAAGATTCTAAAGCTTCTTTAGAGCTAAGAGATAAGTTAGTGCCATTGCTAGAAGAAAATAAACAGATTAAAACTGTAAATGATATTTTAGAACTGAAAAGCTATTTAAGTAAAAAATCACATTGGATTTTTGGTGGTGATGGTTGGGCTTATGATATAGGTTATGGTGGGCTTGATCATGTTTTAGCAAGTGGTGAAAATGTAAATATTTTAGTGCTTGATACTGAAGTGTATTCTAATACTGGAGGCCAAAGCTCAAAATCTTCAAGAACAGGTTCAGTAGCTCAATTTGCTGCAGCAGGTAAGCCAGTGCAGAAAAAAGATCTAGGTCAAATTGCTATGACTTATGGTTATATTTTTGTAGCTCAAGTAAATTCTAATGCAAATTATGCGCAATTGTTAAAAGCAATAATAGCAGCAGAAGCTTATGATGGACCTTCTTTGATTATTGCTTATTCTCCTTGTATAGCTCACGGTATTAAAGGTGGGCTTGGAAATTCAGGAAATCAAGCAGAACTTGCCACAAAATGTGGATATTGGCCAACTTATATTTATGATCCACGTTTAGAAGCTGAAGGTAAAAATCCTTTAACAATTTCTTCTAAAGAGCCTGATTGGGATTTGTATGAAAGCTTTTTAATGAATGAAGTGCGTTATAATTCTTTGAAAAAATCAAATCCTGAGCAAGCAAAAGAATTATTTGAAAAAAATAAAGCAGAAGCACAACGCCGTTATAGACAACTTAAACGTCTAGCAAGTGCTGATTTTAGTAATGAAAATTAAAATTTGCTTCGATTTTTACTTGTGAGTTTATGGGTGCTTAGTGCTTTTGGTGCTAAGTACCCATTTTTGAATCAAGATTGCAGTAATATTGATTTTTCTTTGATTCAAGATCCTTTTTTTCAAAAGACTACAAATATAAAATCTGATTTTTCTTTGCAAGCTATCATTTCTAATAAAGTTAAGATTAATGATAAATGGTATGCTTTAAATGATGATATTGAAGGTTTTAAGATTGTTGAGATTAAAAATTCTCAAGTTGTATTGATAAAGGAAGAAAAAATCATGGTTTTAAAATTGTATGAAAAAAATAATATTTTTATTTATTAGCATCTTAACTTTTACAAATGTTTTTGCTTCACAGTGTCATCAACGCTTTTTTGATATAAGTGTAGAAAATAAAACTTCTTTGATTGAAATTTTAAATGAACTTGGTAGAGAATGTGGTTTTAGTATTATAATAAAAGATTCATTAGCCAGAGAAAAGTTAAATCATACTCAAAATTATTTGCACATAAGAAAAATGTCTTTAAGAGAAATTTTTAAACTTTTATTGATGGAAAATAATGTCGGCGGAAAAATAAAAAGTCCATACGGAAAAATAAAAAGTCCATAAAAGTGGCCATTTTATTTTTCTACAAACCTTAAACTTAAAATATGATCTTATTTAATAAAATTAACAAAAAATTCGTTTATGATATTCATCTTCTTTAACAATAGTTTTCATATCTAAATAATGCTTTACTATATATTTTGGAATATTAAAATCATAATCAGGATGTGGTTTTAAATCAAAACGATTGAAAGGTTTGCAGTTTTTATAATACTCTCTATTATAAAAAAATCTAGGCTCTACTATACTAAAACCTGATGTATCTCCATAAAAATTTGGCGGATAATATATATCTATACTTTCATCATCTTTTAAAAAATAAGCATTATACAAAGCTTCGCTTAATTCATCACCTCGATGCATTGTTTTTATAATAAAACAGCTTCCTTTTGGTATTTCATTTAAAAAGAAATCTCTATAATAGTAATAAGTTGCTAAACTTAATTTATTTTTTACATTAACAGGTTCTGAAAATTCATACAGATATCTTTTTCTAGATCGTATATCTTTTTTAAGTTCTTCTGGAAGTTCACTTTGCCATTTTAAGTATTTGAACATTTGCATATGAACTTCTTTTAACAATCCTATATCATTGCAATCTTTAACTGCATAGGCTAATATTTTTTCATATTTGTTGAGTTTTAAAAAATCATCCCAAGTTACTGGAAAACATTGATATAAAAATTCTTTCCTAACAATTTCTTCATAATTAATTTGGCTAGTTTGAATTAATCCAGCCGTACAAGTTAATTCAACCTCAACATCTTTGTTGTCAGGAGTTTCTATGATAAAAGTTTCTTTTGAAGTCGCTTGGAATTTTTTAAACTCCATTTTTTTGCTCTTTTTTTCTTTTTTAAATTTTTCATTTATTTTTTGTATTTTCTGTCTATATTCTTCATCAATTTTTTTACATTTTTGCTCATACTTATCCCAATCTTCTTTACTTTCTTGCTTGTATTTACACCATTCAAGTTTAAGATCGCTCCAAGTTTCTTTCAGTGATTTATCTGGCATTCCTTTTATTCTTCTATATAAATAATTACATAAAAGAATAATAAAAATAATTATTAATATTAATAATACAACATTCATTTTAAATCCTTAAACTATATAATAGAACGCAGAACCTTTCCTTGTATAATTAACTCAATTTGTGAGTCTTTTAGGTCTATGCTGTAGCTTTTGTAATCCTTATTAACACTAATGATATCCAAAATTTTACTTATTGGATTTAATTGCAAAAGCTTGACCATAAGTTGATTATCAAAATTTAAAATATATAATCCATCTCCTTGATACTCATGTGTTTCTTCAAATACTACCCAGCTATCAGGTAGAAGCATCGGAACCATAGAATATCCATCAACTTTAATAGCTTTTAAATTCTTTGGTATTGTTTTAAAAAAAGCTTTACTAAGCTCAAGCATTTCACCAGTTTCATATTCTTCTAATCCTATTAATTCATTGCCACCGCCAGCAGAAGCTGAAATATCGAGTTTTGGTATAGAATAAAAATTAATTTCTTGTTTATTTATATCTTTAGTTTGTGTATTTTTCTCTTTATCAATGTAAAATTTTTTACTTAATTTGCTTATATTATCAAAATACTTTTTGCTAATAGGTGTTTTGCCTTTTTCTATATTAATAATTTGCTGTCTTGTTAAATTAAGCTCACTACCTAATTGCTCTTGTGTAAGTCCTAATTTTTCTCTTATTTGTTTAAAATCATTTGCGGTCATATATTACCCTTATAAAAAGTAAAATATTTAACATAGTTTATTGACTAATGTAAAATTTTTTACTATAATACTTCAATTAAAATTGAAATTTTATCACAATCAAAAATAAACTTCAATTAAAATTGAAGTATTAAAGGAAAAATATGATTAAAGCATATTTTGAAAACAACGCTATTAATGTAAAAGCCTTTGCTAGAACACATAATATCAGTTATGATATTTTACATAGAGTTATTAAAGGCGAAATTACAGGTCAAAGAAATACCAAAGGTAGCACAAAAGTTGTATTTGAAAAACTATTAGAGCTTGGTATTATTAACGAGCTTCCGCAAGGTTTAAAGTAAAATGTATTTTTTAGAAACCAAAGAAGCTTCGCAAATTTTTAATGTAAGTGAAGGTGCCTTAAGACTTGCAGTAACTAGAAAATCAAATAAATATGAGTGGTTGAAAGTAGATAATACTAATGGTGGCAGAGGTGGCAAAAAATTACTATTTAAAATAAGCAAAGAACAGCTTTTAACCGCTTTTAATCAAGAATTAATCACTAATGACATTTTGATTTTTAATGAAAAAATGCAAAAGGTAGACTTAAATAATGTTATAAGTAATAATACTGAAAACAACATTATTAAAGAAAATAGTTTGTGTTTAACAGAGCCAAAAAATAGTGATTTGGCTGTTTTAAATATAAAGTTTGAAAATTTAAGTGATGAAATAAAAAACAACGCCAGAGAAAAGCTTAAAATTCTAAAACAAGTTGAAAAATATGTTGAAGGTGGATTAAGTGTAAAAAGAGCTTTAGTACTTTGCAATATACCTTGGCGAACCTATAGTCGCTGGAGAGCTAAATACAAAACAAATTGCATTAAATCATTAGTTGACACTCGCGGACTTCACCGCAAAGATAAAACAAAACTTAGCACTTGGATACAAGAGTATGCTTTAAGAGAGTATCGCTCCTTTGCAGCGGGTGGATTTAATTTCACTGAGCTTTGGTGGCAAATTCACAAAGAGGCAGCACAAAAAGAAAACTATGATTTTATAGGTTTTGATTTAGGAGAGGTAAAACCGCTTTTTAGCGTAAAAACCTTGCAAAACTTTATTAAAAACTACTATAAAGATAAACCATTAGAACATTGTATTATCACTCAGGGCTTAGATAAAGCAAAAAGTAAGTTTTTACCTGCACTTGGCAATCAAAGAGAGCTTTATGATATGAAAAATATGTGTTGGCAAATCGATAGCTCTCCAGCTGATTTTATAGTTAGAGATGATGAAACTTTAGAGCCTTTCCGCCCTCATATTTTAAGTGTCGTTGATGTCTTTAGTGGTATGGGAGTAGCTACTTTAGTAAAAAAATCTAATTCATTAAGCTTAATACGCCTTTTATGGAAAGCTATAGATAAGTTTGGTAAGCCTGATATGATTAAAGGGGATAATGGTAAAGATTATCTTTCAAAAGATTTTCAAAGCTTACTTGATGGTCTTAATATAACTTATGATGCAGCTATTGCTTATGCGGGAGAACAAAAGGCTTTAGTTGAAAGAAGATTTGGAACACTTCAACATGCTGGTATTTCTTTATTTCATGGAGCAATAGGATCAAATTTAGCTAAAAGAGAAGCTATTGAGCAAAAAACTCCTAAAAAAGAACGACATGCTAAAGATGAATACGGTTTTACTAAAAAGACTAATCAAAAACTACTTCATACCTTTAATGAGGCTTGTGAATTTTTAGAAGCTGAAGTAATTAAATGGAATATGTCTAAAGTACGTCGTAAAAAAGGCGTTAAAACACCACTTGAACTTTGGAACTCATGTGATAGAGCTATAGTAAAAATATCTTATGAAGAATTTTTATTTAATGCAGGCAATAAGGAGCTTAGAGTTGTTGGCAAAAAAGGTATTAACTTTGAAGGTAGAGTTTATAAAAGTGCCTTAATGCCAAGTGTTGGAACAAAGGTTAAATGTGTACAAAATATCGATAATATCAAAGAGCTTTTTATCTATGATATGATGGGAAATTTTATTTGCTTAGCACTTGATGAAAGTATCGCTAAACTTAGCAAAGAAAGCTTTAAAATACTTAAAAAAGGCTATGAAAGCGAAGTTAAAGCTATCAAAGAGGTGCTTAAAAAAGATGAAATTGCGGCCTTTACTAAACTTAATATTAAACAAGACTTACAAGATCTACAAGTTGCTTTTGAAAACTCACTTATAAAAGCTAAAGAAGTACAACAAAAATCACTTGCTAAAGAAAATTTAGCAACACAAAGAAAACTTGAAAAAATTAAAAATGATACCAGTGCTGATGAGCTTATTTTAAACTCTAAAAAAGAAACTACAAATAATGAAAGCGAATTTGACATGGAAGCTTTTATGGATAGAAAGTATTTTGCTGGTTAAAAATTGTTTAAAGCTTGATTAATTCAAGTTTTAAAGAGTTTTTAAAATCTAAAAACTTAGCAAAAAAACAAAAGGATGAAAAATGGATTTAGCCCAACAAACAAAGAGATTTTTAAATACACAAAACATCTCTCAAAACAACTTAGCTGATCGCTTAGGTATTAATAAAAGTTATATGGTTGGATACATGAAAGAAGGTAGTGCTTATAAATATGCTACTAAAGTAGAACCATTGCTTGAAAAGTATATAAAAAGCTTCGTAGAAGAAAAGAGCATTAAAGAACTACAAACACCTTTTATAGTTACAAAAGATGTAAAAGCAATTAATGTAACTATAGAAAATGCTATGTGTAATCGTGAAATGGGGGTTATCATAGGTGAAGCAGGAACTGGTAAAAGCCGAGCTATTAAAGAATATGCTAATAAAAATGGCACAAGGGTAGTTTTGTTTGAAGCTACTACTGAAACTAGCAAAAGAATGCTTTTAAGCGGTCTTGAAAACAAACTTAATGTGTGTTTTAAAGGCTCACTTGATGATAAGATTAGAGGCATAGCTAGTGAGTTATCAAGAACTTCAAAAGTTTTAATTATAGATGAGAGCGAACACTTACCTTTTAGAGCACTTGAGTGCTTAAGACGTATATATGATTTTTCAAACACTGCTTTGATTTTAGTAGGAACTAAAAAACTTAAAAACAATCTTACAGGTGTTGGTAGAAATGATTATAACGAATATGGACAGCTTAGCTCTAGAATTGGTGCAAAATGGGAATTAAAAGGACTTTGCTATCAAAGCAAAGAGGGTTTAAAAAATGATGATTTAAAAGCTCTTTGTGATTATTTTTCCTTAGTAGATAAAAAAGCAATAGATTTGGTTTTTAATCTAGCTAGAGGTAATTTTAGAAAAAGCGAAAAGCTTTTAAAAAGAGCTAGTGATTTTGCTGATGGTAAAAGTATAGAAATAAAGCATATTGAAGCTGCAGCTGGATATTTGCTATTAGGTTAAGAATGAATTTTGAAGAAATAGCTAGGGAATTAAATATCTCAAGAGTTAGAGTTGGGCAAATATATAAATCCGCCTTAAAAAAGCTAGCTCATCCAAAAAACAAAGAAAAATGGAGAGAGATTATGGATACCTTAGAAGCTTTAGAAGAGCAAAGAGTAAAAAAAGAAAATTTAATGCAAGGAGAAAGAAAATGAGAAGAATGATTAGAGGCGAAAGAGCTGATTATAGTGCTTCTTTATATGAGGTAAAAGGTGCAAGTATTGTTTACAAAGAAAGTGGTGCATTTATAGATATTTTAAAAGGAATCTATCCTGATCATATTGCCTTAAAAATAATCAATCATGAAAAGAGCAAAAAGCTTAACAAAGGTGCTTAATTAAAGCACTTTGATTAAGTTTTTTAAAACTTAAATTTATTAGAAAGGAAAATTCATGGCGATAGTTTATATAGCTTCCCCTTATAAAGCTTTAGCTGTAAGAGAAAGTCAAAGAAAAGCACAAGCTATTAGCATAGCAACGCAAGAATGCTTAAAAATCATGCGTGAATGTGAAGGCTTTACACCTGTTTCACCTATTTTACAATTTAGCTATTTAGATGAAGAAAAACACAGGGAAATAGCTTTAAAAATGGGATTAGATCTTTTAAAAGCAAGTGATTACATTTATATGAGTACTCATGAAGATGCTAAGTATTCGCAAGGGATGCAAGAAGAATTAGCATTAGCTAAAAAGCTTGGCATTAAAGAATTAACATTGGATTTGCCCTTATAAAAAGGGTTTGAGAATAGTTAGAAAAAGAATTAAACACGCGATACTTTTAAGGTATGGCGTGGTTCTTTGGGATTACCAAATTAGAAAATACAATTTAAAGGAGAACAAATGGAAATAAAAAGTTTTGAAGATGTCAATTTAGCACTTAAAAAAATAGCTGAACTTAGTGTAAAGATAGAAAAGATTAATGGTGATGTAACTTTAGCTTGTAATGAGATTAAAGAAGCTCATGCAGGTAAAATTAAAGTTTTAAACGATGAGCTTAAATATATGGAACAATGTATTAGCACCTTTTGTGAAAACAACAAGCATGAATTTGCTGAAAAAAGATCTAAAGAATTTACCTTTGGAAAAATTGGCTATCGCATAAGCGAGAGTGTGCCTTTACCAAGAGTAAAAGAAAAGCTAGAAGCTCTTGTAAAAGCTTTTAAAAGCTATGGGCTTAATGATTGTATTAGCTACAAAGAAGAGCTTAATAAAGATGCTATTGTAGGGCTTGAAGATAGTACTTTAGTAAAGCTTGGTCTTAAAAGAGTGGTAAAAGATAATTTTAGAATAGAACCTCGTATTGAAAGTTTGGAGATTGAAAAATGAGAAAACTTTCTTTAGTGGCTTTTGGACTTTTAAATAGTGTTTTCAAAGCAAAAACAGCTCATTTTAATGGCTTTTTAGCCATTAATTCTAAAAACAAACCCAAACTAAAAAAACAAAGATTTAAAAGAAAAAAGAGAATGAGTGCAAAGCAAAAAATTAGATTTAAAAAAAGAAAAATTTAACAAAGTCCATTGATTTAATGGGCTTGATTAAGTTTTTAAAACTTAATTTAAAACAAAAGGATGAGAATGAATTTAGATATAGATGTAAGTGATTTAGATTATGTAGATGTAAATGATGTTTTATATCTTTTTAATGATCGATTAAATGAAGTAGAACAAGAAGATTTTTTAAGAAGGCTTGATGAAAATATAAATATAAACCCTTTACAAAGGATAAGAAATATTTTACAAAGCTTACCAAGCTATGAAGCAATAAAAATTTTAAAAGAGCTTCGTAGTGAGTTTAAAAATGATAAAGAATGGCAAGAAACTATAAAAAGTATAAATGGGGATAGCAAATGAAATTAAGTGAATTTGATTTTAGGATTTGGGATAAAACTAAAGAAGAGTTTCTAAAGAAAGAGCCGACTTTAATTAAAATAGATAACGAAAGAGTGATTGCTGGGCGAATTTCAAGATTTTACGCAAATACTGCGGATATTACAGATATGTTTATAGGAAATGGCAATGATTTAGAAATCGAGCCATGGACTGGGATTTATGATAAAAATGGCAAAAAGATTTATGAAGGGGATATTGTTAAAACTAAAAGTCCATACGATTGCTTTTTGGCAAAAGTTAGCATTCATAAAGAAGGGACTTTTTATCTTGAAAGTAAAAGTAGAGATTACATAGGCTCTTTAATTTATTTAGTTAAAGATGAAGGATATGATACCGAAATAATCGGCAATATCCACGAAAATCCTGAGCTTTTAAAATGTTAAAAAATATTAAAAATTTTAACATAAAAATGAAATATGTTAAAAAAGCCAAAAATTTAACAAAGTCCATTGATTTAATGGGCTTGATTAAGTTTTTAAAGGATGGTTTGTGAAATTTCTTACTTCAAAGTCTTTTAATGATGAAAGTGTGTTTTTTGTAAAATTAAGAGCTTATCAAGCCTTACAAAATATGTCTAGACAAAGTTTAGAAAAATTTTTAATACAAAAATTCTTTAAACAAGCTGTGATAAAAAATAAAATTTTGGTTTTTTATTTTACAAATACCACTGCTTTAATGGAATTTAATGCCAAAAAAGAATGGATAAAGGCTGAATTAAGAGTGATTTATAAACAAAATTTTGAACTTTTTTATAAGAATTATATGCTTATTTTTAAGGATATAAAAGCAGAGCTTATAATTTTAAAAAACACGCAAGAAAAAGAAGTTTTTAAAAAAGAAATCTTTATTGAAAAAAGCACGGGAAACTTTCATATTCACGATAATGTTTTAAAAGAAAAATTTTTAGAACTTCAAATTATTATAAAAAACAATATTAAAAAGGATTTGAATGCAAAATCTTAAAAAACAACTTATAAAAATAATTCATACACTAAGAAAAGACACTCATTTAAGCGATGATGAAAGCTATCGCTGGGTATTAAACGAAAGATATGGTAAAAGCTCATCCAAAGATTTAAGCATTGAGGAACTTAGAGATTTTGCTATAGCTTTGGGGTATGATGAAAAGTTTTTAAAAAATACTAAAAAAGCAAGATATTTTAAAAATGAAAATACCAAAAGTGGAAGGGCTACAAAAAAACAGCTTAATATGATACAAGCTATTTGGAGTAAAAATGCTAAAAATCCTACACAATGGGCTTTAAGAGAATTTATTAATAATATTATTAAAAAGCGACCTTTACATCTTTGGTATTTAAGTATAGAAGATGCTAATAAAGTCATTTTAGGACTTAAAAATTTAGAAAACAACAGCACACATTCAGCTAAGCGAAGCTAATGTTGTCTCATCAAAACAAAAGGATATTAAAATGATTTTAGAGCTTTATACTAAAAATGGAACTTTTTTATCTTTGGTAATAGAAAAGCAATCAGAGCTTGTTTTAAAAGTTGACAAAGAAAATATTGTCGTATTTTATAAAGGTTTTGAAACTCAAATCAAATTTAATGAAAAGTTTGATGTTTTAATTAATCTTGTGGGTAGCATTAGAGAAGAAGCTAATGATGCAATGCGTGAAAAACAAGATTGCTGCCATATAAACCTTGATTCTCTCATTCATGATATTAAGCTAGATTTAGAATGAATCTAGCTTGAGCTATCTAGTTAATTTCCTAATTCTTTTTTCTTTTTCACTCATAGGATATTGTTTGTCCCAAGATTCCATAAGTTTTCTTTCTTGATCTGATAATCTAATATTATATGTTTTACTCATATATAAATAGCTTCTTGCAATATATCCTTTAGAATAATTAGCAGGATAAAATCTTTTTGCTTTAAAGTCTGTATATACTTTGCAATTTCCATATTGAGTATATTCTAAATTCAAAGGAGCCTCAGCATATCTAAAATTACTTCTATCGCCATTAACCTCGCCTATAGCAGGAACTAGGTTTTGTTTATCAGCTTCCATTTTTGCAAAAAGTGGATCTTTTTGACAAGCTTTTCTACCACCTTCTCTCCAGCAAGGCAAATGTTTTCCAAAGTTTTGTGCAGGCATAATATGTTCCCATTCTATGCGTTTTGCTCTTTGATTGATTTTACCTTTTTTAGTATATTCCTTACGTGGAGTGTATAAATCACTTTTAACTACTTCAAACTTAGTGTATTTTCCTTTTTTATTTGCTTTAAATGGAGCATTACAATAAAAATCATATTGATAAGCACTACCTAAGTTCTCATAAAGTTTTACTAATTCTTTCTTACTTTCATTAAAATTATCACTAGCTAATAAAGATAAAGATGAAAATAATAGAATAGATAAGAGTTTTTTCATTGTTTTTCCTTTATGTAAAAATGTAATTATAATCTCAATTTACCAAATTTTATTTTTTTAGATAAAATTTTAAAAATCTTTATTTAAGGCTTAATATGCTCTCTAATAGTGAATATTTTGATTATTTTATTGATTTTGTGAAAAATAATGATAAGCGTGAGATTTTAAAAGAATTTGGTGGTGGAAATATTTATATCCCAAGCTATAAGACTTTAATGAGAGATGAAGAATTAAAACAAGATTTTAAAACACTTATAAAACAAGGTTTAACCACCAAAAATGCAAGTGTAGAATGTGCCAAAAAATATGAGTTAAGCTTAAATGCTGTATATTTAATCACTAAAGAATTAAGAGAAAATTTAGAGCCAGGTTTATTTTAGTTTTAAAAATTAATTTATTTTTTTAATTTTAATAAATTTTTATATTTTAAAATTTATAATTCCTAATTCTAATCATAAAAAGCATAAAAGGAGGATATTATGGAGTTATCTTTAGCAGAAAAAGTTCATTATTTAGAACAAATTGTTATTCATAATTGTTTTATAAGTAGGATGGCATTAGAAAATCAATTCAATTTGCAAACACTAGAATCTATATATAGTATTTTTAATTTTTATTCCGAAAAAATTAATTCTGGAGATTATAATTTTACCTATGCTGATATAGAAAAAACATTTAATGAAATAAATATCAATCGAGTTGTTCTAAAATCTATAATAATAGCTTTTGGACAAAGCGAAAAATACAATAATGTAATTCAACATTATCTTAAAACAAATAATGATGCTTTCGGAAATGTATCTTTTGAATTTTTAGATTTATGGCGTAAATATTTTTAATAAATAAGTTTGAGAATTTACTAATCAGCTCTCAAACTCAACACTAACCACATAAGCTGAGTCATTAAAATTATGACTCACGCTTTTGATACTAAATTCATAATGATCCATATTAATATCTTTTATCTTAAGTTTGGCACCAGCTCTTATTTCTCTTCCTATAAGCTCGCATCTTCCATTTACTCCACCTTTTTGAAGCTCATTTAGCTTGCTTTGTGCCTTTTTAAAAGCTTCATTATCGCTTTTTGGTTGTGATATGTGCATTTTATAAATATTTTCCCCACTTCCTACTTTTATACTTTTTATCTTTGCTTCATCTATATCTTGCCACTCTACTATCACAGCAGAGTATTCATTTCTACCACTTTCTGAAATTTCTAACGAGCTACATTCACATAAAGCTATCTCAAAACAAGGTAATTTTTCATTTTTACTTGTAATGTTTGCAGCATTATCTCCTATTTTTCCATCTTTTGGTGTTATGATTAAGGTATTTTCTTTAATCATGCAAATAAATCCATATTCAAAACAAATCTTATATAAAAATTCTAAGTTGTTTTGATTGTTTTGTAATACACTTACGATATTTTGATCATCTCCGCTTGTTTTTATCTTTAAACTATTTTCACTCGCTAATTTACTTGCTATAGTAAAAAGTGTAGTATTTTCAAAACTTCTTGTTTTTTTATCTTTTATATTTGTGTCATTTTTTCCACTAAAATTAACAGCACTAGCTCTTACTTCGGTAGTATTTAAAGTGTAGTTTTTGCTCACAACATTTACATTAAAAGTTCCACATTTAAAAAGCTTTTCAAAACCAAGCCAAAGTTCTAAACTATCCCCAAACAATGGCTTAGAATAAAGTCCAAAAAAGCTTAAGCTAATCTCATCGCTTTCATTACCTTCTTTATCTTCATAAGAAATACTGATAATATTTTTAGAAAGCTTTTGTGTAACATCTTTTCCTTTGGCAATAAGTTTAAATCTTGGTTTTCTTACCATAAGGCTTTTTCCTTATCCTCTTTGATTTCAAGTTGTGGTAGAATAATCTTATCTCCTACTTTTAAAATAGGTTCTAATTTTGGATTAGCTATTAATACCTGTTCAAAGCATTGTAAATTTTTATAATGTTTATAAACTATACTATCAAGTCTTTCATTATTTTTAGCTATATAAATATTATTCATCAAAATCCCTTTCTAATTCTAAGCTAAAATCTTGCATTGCAAAACCACTCCCATCAACAAAAGAATTTTGGTTCTCATTTAAAGATAAAATGACAAATTTTCCATAATACCTTCCATTAGCTCCTGTTAAGTTGTAAGATTTTTGTTCTTTTGCCATATTCTCAAGTTTATCTAAGTAAGTGTTTCTATCCCCTTTTAAAGGTAAGGTTTTGCCTTGTATTTTAATCTTTTCACTTTCTTTAGAACTTGCAAATAAAGCATTATGATTATTAAGTCTATTTTGACTTTGTATGTTATATTCTAAGCTTCTTTCTAAATTATCAAAATTTAAAGCTTTAAACTCGAATTCTCCTAAAGCTAAAACCATTTAAACTCCTTTTTAGTTTTGCAAAGCTAAAATTATCTTAGTTAGATAGGGTTGATGGTTGCAATGTAGTAGTTGAGGATGTGCGGTAACCAGTCCGAGAACACATCGTATTGTGGGTGCAAGTCCCACCGCTCTATCTAATTTTTTCTAAGTGCTTAAGACCTTTTCTATCTTTATCCACTTTCCCAAGTGTAATAACCGCATTAGTTTTTCCAAATTTTTTTAGTTTGTAATCAGGTCTTATAATGATTTTATTCACTTTTTTACTATTTTTTATATCATCAAAAAAATAAACTAAACTTTCTTCTTTCTTGTCCCAATAAACCTCTTTTGCTTCATCTAAAACCTTAACAATTTGCTTGATTTCATCCACACTTAAGGCTTGATTGTAGTTTGCTTTTCTTTTAGGACTTGCGTATAAAAGATTGTTTTTGCTAAGTGTAAAGTATAAGTCTTCTAAGTCTTTTTTGTTAAGCTTTTCTAAAAATTCCTTAGTGTTTTTATCCATTTTACCCACTTGAATGAAATTAATAGGATATTTTTGATTGTCATTAACAATAATTTCATCTATCATTTCATCTAAACTTTTTTGCCAAGTATAAAGTTCTTTTTCGTGAGTAAAACTCTTAGCTTCTTTTGTTTTTTTGGCTGCAATACTTAGCATGTTAAGTTTTATGAAATTTTGAATTACTTCGGTGTTTTTTTGCTTATAAAGCTCATCTAAAAGCTCTTCATCATTTAAACCATTAAAATTACTTTCTTTAGTACTTGATGGTGGTGTTTTTAAGCCTTTAACTTCACTTTCTCCTAGATTTATAACTTTACATCTACAGCCATAATCATGCATGTTTACATGTGGATAGTGCGTATCCCAAAAAGGGTCATCTTTATGTAAAACTATGCCATCAAATGCTCTATGCTTATCTCTAACATGCGAATCTTGTTTTGTGCAATATTTAAGATAAGGCTTAGTGCTTTTCATTTGATTTTCATAGATAGCTTTTGCTTTAGCTTTTCTTGAGTTTTCTTCAAAAATCTTTTTTAATCTTGCACTATTAAAATGAGTTTTTTTAACTTCACCTGTTTTAGTATTTATAACTTCCTTTGAACCCCACCAACCTTTAGCTTTTAATTTTTCTTCAGCAATCTTACTCCAAGTGCTAAATTTATCTCCATTTTTTATAGCATTTACTAAAGAATCTTGTATATCTTTCAATAAGCTTTCATCTATAAGCTTGGCAATAGTAAAAACTTTTTTATGAGAAGAATGTGAAAGCTCATCATAATCAAAGCTAACTTGTGGCTTTTTATTTTTTAAAAATAAAACAGCTTCACTTGGTTCTTGGAAAAAACCTATTTTAACGTTTGGCATTTTAATCCTCCAAATATCCCAAGATATTAGAATTAACTAAAGACATATAAAGATATTTTTCAAAATCAGCTTGCTTGAGACTAGAAAAACTCCCTTGAAGTTTTTCAAATACTTCATCATAATTTTTGCTTTCTTTAATAGTTTTTTCAAATTGTTCTTTGAAAAATTTTGCCATAGCCTCATCAACTTGTAAATATTCTTTTTGTTCTAAAGCCTTATCTATAAAATCTTCTTCAAAGTCTTCTTTTAAAGTTGCTTTATTTTCAAAAATTTCTTTATTTTTAGCGTTAGTTGTTAAAATTTCTTTAACAAGCTTTCCATCTACATTATAAGTGTTTTTAATATAAGTTTCATCAAAGTTAAATCCCATGTTAAAAAGTTTCAAATCTCTTTCACAAAGTTCGTTTTTCGGATCAAATTCATTAAAAAATTGCATATATAATTCATCATTAAAATGATTAATTTCCTTAAAAAATTTAAGCGCACGATTTAGTACAAAAAGTACTATTTGTCCATCCTGCTCAGCTATTTCGTTTCTAATTTGATTGTGAGATTGCGCAGCTGCCAAAGAACCACTACTAACTTGTGATGTTAAATTTGCACCTAAAATAACACTTCTTATTTGATTATCTAAATAATTAATTATTTCTTCATAATTTGCTTTTGTGTTTGGTTGAATTAAATTAAGTTCTTCTTCTTTATCAATAACAGCACTATCCCCATTTAACATTTGATGTATTTCATTAGCAAGTGCATCAGGATCACTATCGGTTTTCGCAACAGCCCAAGGAGAGCCAAACCTTTCTAGAAACTCCATCCAAAATTTTAAACTTGCATTTTTAAGTTTTATAGGAAAATATAACTTTGAGAGTAAAGCATCACCATTTTTAAATAAAAAATTAGATCCAAAAAGCCCATAAATTGCTTTTTTATCTTCAACTAATTCATCATATCCATTGCCATTATAAATAAGCTCATCATTTTCATTAAGAGTAAAATTTCTAAAATCTCTTTGCTTTAAAATAGGATAATAAAAACCATTTTTAAGTTTATAATTAACTTCAAAAACATTAAGTCCATAAAGATGAGTTTCTAAAATTTGACCAACTAAGTCAGGGTTGAATAAATACTCAAAAGTTTCTTTAATAGCTTCATTTTTGCAAATAATTTGAATTTGTTTTGAAAGAATTACACCCTTTCTACTTTGAACAGCTTGAGTAAAGCTTAGGTCTTTAAATATCTCTCTTTGATCGTTTTCATTAATTTGCGATATGTTTAGATAATTTGAATTTATTAATATATCAACCAAAGAATTATTTTTAAACAACACTTCTCTTTTTGGTTTTTTTACTTTTTCCATAGATTTTCCTTAAAAATGTCTTATCTTTGATGTAAAACTATGACTTCTTCTTTTGATACTTGATTTTGTTCTTGCTAATAAAAAAGCACCTGCTAAGCTATCAGGCGCATCATCATTTTTACCCTCTGGAAATTCTAAAAGCTGATTTATGAGCATAGTTTGGCTTTTATGTAAAAAAAGTTCTTCATTTTCAAAGGCAATACTTAAACTCTCAATACGTTCAAACTTGCTAGTACTGTTATTTTTACCTCTTAATGGTAAGAACACTCCGCTCTCTAAACTTTTTTCTTGTATCCATTTTTTTAAGAAAAATTGACCGCCATTAGTTTCAATTTCAATTAAACGGCACTTATAAATTTTTTGTAGGTTAAAAATAGTTTTTATAATACTTTGTGCTTTTAAAATTTTAACAATGCTTTCTATTACATAAAAGCCCTTTGCAGCTTTACCAATAACTGTAATTGCTGTATAATCGCTTTTTGCTTTCTCTCCTGCTGGATCAATATACATGTAATATTGGCTAATGGGTGGTAAGTGATTATAAAAATTAATTGTTTCAAGATTAAATATTTGATTTTCACTTCTTGGATTATTAAGTTGCTCTTTATTGAAAGCTTTTAGGTTTTCAGCTCTTAATTTCATTAAATCTTCTAAACTTTTAGCCTCGCTCCAAAGAACTTTAGCTCCCTTATCCATTAAGGTTTTATTTTTTATGTAAAAATTATGAGCGCTTTTAAAATCACTATTTCTATAAAGTGTAGCATACTCATCCCATAAATCAAGTCTTTGTGGAAATTCTTCAATAGAACGAAATACTTTTGGATTCCAAAAACCAAGTTTTAATTTTCTTGCTAGAACGCTATCATTATGCAAAATTGTACCAATATAAAGCACATCAAGCTTTCCATCAGCACTTCCTAAGTTTAAAACAGCCTCATCTACCCAATCTTCTAGTTTATCTCTTTGATCTTTACTTCTAACATTGGTGTCATTTTCTAAATCATCCAAAATAACCAAATCAGGTCTTTTAACCCCATATCTAACACCACGCAATCTTTTTCCACTTCCAAAAGCTTTAACCTTAACACCGTTATTACTAACAAATTCTCCAACACGCCAAGTCTTGCCAATTCCTACTACTTCAGGAAAATCAAGTTTTAAATGGGGATTATCTTCAAGTTCTGCTTTTATAGCTTCAAGCATTCCTTCCATAAGCTCTACTGCATCTGAGATTTCTACTATAAAGCTTTTGTAATTAAAAACCAAACACCATAAAGGAAAAAGCTGTGAGGTATAAGTTGATTTACCATGTGCTCTTGGGGCAGCTATAGCATGTTTTTCTCCTTTACTCTCTTTTTTAAGTGCCAATTTTTCAAAAACTTTATTTAAATGCAAATGTAAAGCACACTCACCTTTAATGGTAAAATAATGCGGAAAGTAAGTTCTTGCAAAATAATCAAAATCCACACTTGCTCTTTTAATTCTTTCTTCTTTTAAGGCAGGATCTAAATGACTTTCATGCAAAAATTGAGTTTTTAATTCATTTTTTAACTCATCCATCCATTCTAAAAAGTCTTTTCTTTGCATAGCACTTTTTAACTCGTTTGGGGTGCTCTCATGTTTTTGCTCATTCGAGATTAAAAACTCATCTAATTCTTCTTTAGTAAAAAGCATTATTCATCCATTGCTAAGATTTCTTTTTCTATCACGCCACTTTCTAAAAGCAATACTAGTTTGCTCACACAATCTTTATCATTTTTCAAATGGCTTATTATGATTTCAACTACCTTTTTAGCGACATTTAAACGATAAGTACTTGGATCTTCAAGTCTTGCTACTTTTCTCATTTTTGAAAAACTATCTCCTATTCTTGCAATAGCTTCAGTTTTTTTCTCAGCATTCATTTTTTCATCAGAATTGATATTTTCAATCGCGCGAAACATTTGATCTGTAAAGCTTTCATATAAAGATGCACTTTCCTTATCTTTAATTTTTGAAGTTAAAAGACTAGTTTTAACCTTATCCCAATCTCCATCTTTTGCTTTGTAATTTCTTATAGTTTTTTCATTACGGTTTAAAATTTTTGCAATTTTGAAAATATCAAAACCTGCAATGTATAGTTCTTTTGCAAGTTCTTTAATCTCATTGCTAGCCATTTATACTCCTTAAATCCATTCTTCTTCTTTTGTGTTTAAACGCCCTAGCTTTGTTTTGTGGAATAAAATCATCTTCATCAATTTCAGTTGGAATTTTTTTATTAGCCATTTTTAAAAGCAAATCATTTGCCCATTCTATAATTTCATTCAAACTTTCCTTTGGAAAATCATTACGGCGTTTTAGCTCCATAATTGTAAGCTTTACACAAATATCTTTTAAAAGAGGAGTTGGTTTATTAGGTATCTTTATAAAACTTGCAATATAACTTTGTGCATCATTAATGGCATCATCAATTACTTCTTTATCGCACACGCCATTGGCATTTAAATCGCTAAGTTGTGCAATATCATCAAAACTTAATTCTTTGGTTAAATCATACTCGTTGATTAAAAATGATTTTACTTCTTTCATTATTTGCCTTTTAAGCTGGTTAAAATATGGTTAAAATCGTTTAAAATAATTTTCCAATATCTTTTTAGCTTTAAAGGTAAAAAATACTTTTAAAGCTAAATTTATGCGTTTATTTTAAAACAAGCTTAATAAGTCCATTTGGTCTAGTACAAACTGGCATTGCTCTCATTTCACCTACAATTTCAATTCCAGCTCCACGAGATAAAATCTCAGGCTTAGAAACAAACATTAAACTTGGTGCTTTTCCTAAAGCTTCTGTATGATTAGCTCTTGTGAAGTAAATGCGATTAGAATTATCTTTTGGAACAACAATACCTTCATTGCTTGCTAAAAATTCTACATTTTTACCTTTTGTATTTTTATATTTTGCACTATAACGGCGGAATTTAATTCCATAAAGAATTAAAGATTTATCTTTTTCATCTCTACTTGCAAGATTATTTTTATAAAGATCTTCACTCAATGCAAGATTAGAAATGCTCGCAAAAAGTTCATTTCCACAAAGCACTTCATAATCTATATTAGTGCCAAATTCATCAACTATTGCAGCATCTATACTATCGCATATATTAGCTAGTGTTGCACTTCCATCTTTTTTAACTTCAATAGTAGTTTTATTTGTACTACCAAAATCAAAAAGCACATTTCCTTTACCATCTAAAATCTTGCCAAACAAAGCTCCATTTGCCATGTATTCAAGTGTGGTAGCAAAGCTTTCCCTCATTCTCTTAATACAAACACCAATAGCCCCGCTTAAAGTTTTAATTTGAGCTTCTCTTAAAGCTAGTGATCTTAAATTATTGATTTCGCTAGCTGAAATTCTTTCAGCTAATGCAAAGCGTGGTAATGGAATATTTAAAATATAAGAATTTCTGGTTTCTTCTAAAAGGTGTTCCCCGTTTTCACTCACACTATTTAAAACAACACCAGCTCCTTTTATAATTTCAACTCTTGCTGTACTTTCTAAAGAAGGAACTTTTTCTTTAAAAAAAGTATCACTTACAAAATGTGGCGAAGCTTTGGTTTGATTAATAACTTCGCTAACTTTTGTGCTTGAAAAAATCTCTAAAAGTTTTTCTAAATCCATTGTTACTCCTTAGTATTAATAATTAAATTTTGCAAAAAAGCTTTTTTGATTGCACTTTGATGAATATCTGAAAGAATTACTTCGCCCATAAGCAAAACTCCATAATAACCATTATTAAATACATCATCTTTAAGCACTGCTAATTTGATATTTTCCTTAGCGCTAATATCTTCATTTGGGCATTTTTTAAAATTTTCCCCATAATCTTCACTAATAAGCAAAGTTCCTCTTGCTAAACTTGGATTTAATTCCATATCAACCTTTGCATTAATTGAAAACAAATCTTTAACAATAAGACTTTCTAGTCCTTTTGGCATAGCAACTAAAGGTTCATTGCTTAAACTTTTTTGTATATTTTTTGGTGGCATTTGTTCTCCTTGTTCTTTTATGAGAGTAGTTTTTTCTTCAATGCTTTGGCTTACTAACTCAATATTTTCATCTACTGCTTTTACATCATCTTGCAATTTTAAAGCTTCATTTTGTGTATTTTCATCAAGATTTTTTGTATTTGGTTTGTTTTGATTTTCGTTTTTTCTTGCCATTTTAAGCCTCTAACATCATTTTAACAACATCTAATTCTTCATTGTTGCTTGGGGTATTTTTGTTTGCAAATTTATTATTTTGCATATTGTTAATTTCTGGAGCACTATTAATAAAAGCAGTAAATCCTTCAAGGTCTTTACATGCATAAGTTAATGCCCATTCTTTTTGAGAATTTGCAATTTTTCCACTACTTAAAGCATTCTCTACTAAAGAATTAGCCAAATCTTTAGTACTTTCTTCGTTTTGTTTTTTTAAGTCCTCATTTTCTTTTTTTAGCAATCCGTTCTCATCTTTTAAAGCTATAATTTGAGATTCTAACTCTTTAATTTTTTCATCCATTTTTTCTCCTTTATTTTGATTATTTTTATTAGCAATAAGCTCATCAAGCTCATCTATAAACGGTGTGTTTGTTAGAGCAACAGAGTGTAATTTTGCTCTTATTAATTTTCCACTTTTATTGTCTTTTGCATTAAATTCAAAGACAGGAGATAAATAGCGGTATTGTTTATTTGCTATATATTTTTTAGCTTCCTCATTAAACTCAGCTTTTGCCATTAGTGCATCATTTTCTAAGAAAAGCTCTTTAATCCAACCTGCAGCTGGAGCTTTTTCATTTTTAAGAGTTTGATGTTCATAATCTATAACTATGTCAATCTTTTTTTGATTAAAATTATCAATCATAGACTCTAAATCTTTATCATCTATCTTAAAAACACCATTAGCATGACCTTTCCATTCTCCTTTTATGGCTACTTTTATTGGCTTATCATTGCTAGCTTCAACTAGGTTTTCTTTATTGATAAAAAACATTTTAAATCCTTAAAAAATCATTTTTTGGCAAAAAACCACTTTGCAAAGTTCTTGCATAAATACTTAAATAACCATGATCACTAACTCCTTCATAAATCTTTTTAAGATCTTTTAACTCTACCCTAAAGCCATTATTAAGCTCTGCATTTGAAAGCACCTTATCAACGCTTTCTATGGTGTCAAATAATTTGTGTTTTGCATCTATTCTATGTTTAGGTGTTTTTGATTTGGTGTGAGTTAAAATATAAAGTTTCCAAGTACCTATTTTATTTTCTAAATCTTTATAGCTTTCTCCTTCAAAATCAAGCAAAAGCGAAGCTTCTAAACCATTGATACAAGTTGCTATATTTTGAGTATTTTCAAATTCCCCTAAATATGCTCTGATATTAAAATCTTCAAGTAATTTTAAAAGCTCAACTTCAAATTCTTTAAGCATTTGTTTCCTTATAAAAAATTGATGGCATTTTAGAATGAGAGTTTTTTACTTTCAAATAATGATTTTTGCACAAAGGTTTTAGCACAATTTTTTTCTATTTTTTAAAGAACCTTTTTTATTAAACTTGCAGCAATTCAAAGGAGAAGAAAATGAAAGCAAACCCTTATTTTAAACTTGATGAGTTTAAATGCAGATGTGGAAAATGTGAATTGCCAAAAGGTGTACCAAGTGATGAGCTTGTGGATATTCTTTGTCAAATAAGGGAGCATTTTAACTCATCTATAATTATAAATAGTGCTTATAGATGTGCTTCTCATAATGCTAAAGTTGGCGGTTCCCCTAAATCTCAACACACCTTAGGGAGTGCAGTAGATTTTGTAGTTAAGGGTGTTAAAACAGAGGAAGTTCATCAATATGTTTTAGATAATTTTAGCAAAAGAGGTTTAGGGATTGCTATAAAACATAATTTTGATAATCCTTATGCAGGTTTTGTCCATATTGATACGCGTGGTAAAAAAGCAAGATGGACTTATGCTTAAAGGTTTAAAATGTTTGATATATCTAAATTATTTGGCTTTGAAAAAATAGCTATTTTTACCTTAGTTGTTTTAAGTTCTTTTTTGTTTTTTAAAAACCATACTCTAACTTTAGAAAATGAAAATTTAAAGCTTAAGTCTTTGCATTTAAGTAGTGAAATAAATGTATTTAAAGATAAGTTAAAAGAGCAAAATAATGCTATTGAAAAATTAAAAATAGAGTTAAAACCCGAAGAGGTTTTAAAAGAAGTTTTAAAGGTTGATAAGGTTTTTATCAAGGATGAAAGCTGTCAAAGTGAGCTTAATGCTTATAAGGAGCTTTTTAATATCTTAGGTAGCAAGCAATGAGAATTCTTTATATAAAACTATTAATCCTTCCTTTTGTTTTAAGTGCTTGTGCTAACAAGGATATTTTGATTAAAACTGAATTTAGCGAGGTTAAAATACCTGTTAAATGCCCTTTAAAGCTTCCTTTAAAACCTTTAAACAAAGGTGATTTAGCTAGTGCAAAAGAACTTAGTAAATATTATTTAGAAATTGAAAGTATTGCTAAAACTTGCACAGGATGGGATGAAAATGAAACTAGTTATTGAACTTAGCATTGCTTCTTTGTTTTCTAGCTTTGCTTTAGCTTTATTTTATTTGATTGAAATTCTTACAAGGAACTAGCACATGAAGTTAGAAGATATTTTTGTATATATAGTTTTAATGATAGTAAGCTTTATAGCAGGACTTGTAGGAATAGTAACAAAAAATAAGCTCAGCAAAGAGCTTAACATAAAAGGCAAGTTTATACTCTTTTTAAAAGGTATGCTTGGGTCTATGTTTGTAGCTTACTTGGTTTTTGAAATTGTAAGTTATTTGAATTTTGGCATAAAACTTAGCGTTGCTATGGGTGGATTTGCAGCTTATATGGGAACAGATGCATTACTTAAAATAGAACAGCTTGTAGAAAAAATAATAAGCAAGAAAGTAGAAAAACTATGAATGAGCTTGGCATCATTTGCGACATTAAAGACAACAAAGCAAAAGTTGCTATTGGAGAAATGGTAACTGATTTTTTAAGTGTTTTTCAAGCTTTTTCAAATTCTTACGCAGTGAGCTTTTCACCTTTAAGAATAGGAGAACAAGTTTTAGTAATGCCTGTGCGCGGGGATTTAAATTCAGGTGTAATTTTGCGTGGGCTTTATCAAGAAAAACACAAAGCAAAAAACACAGATACTAATACTTTTAATATAGACTTTGAAGATGGAACACACCTAGAATATAACTCTAAGAGTAGCACTTTAAAGCTTGATGTAACTAAAGATATAAATATTACTTGTATTAATGCACATATTAAAGCAGAAAAAGTTTTAGTTGATAGTCCTAGTATTGATTTAGGACTTGGTGGTAAAGGTGTGGTAACTACTGAATGCATTTGTGCTTTTACGGGAAGCCCACATCCACATGGCTCAAGCAATACAAGGAGTAAAATCTAATGGCAATTTCACAAGGCTCTTTAGTTTTAAAAATGGAAAAACATTTACAAGATCAAGGTTACTTAAGAGTAGAAGATGAAGATAATGGCAGGGGATATAGAAGATATTCTATGCCGTTTTTAAGAGCCTTAGCTGCAGCTATTGTAGAAGAAATTAAAGAAAATGCCAAAGCAATTGACACAGCAGATGGTGGTAAGTGGAGTATAGAATGAAATTTATGGTTAGCATTGAAGAAAGTGTTAAAGACATTTTAATCACTCCTTTGGGTTCAAGAGTAATGAGACCTGAGTATGGTTCTTTGCTTTATACACTAATAGATAGAAAAATTGATGATGATTTTAAAATCAAACTTACTAGATATACAGCAGAGGCTATTTCAAAGTGGGAAAAAAGAGTAAGGTTAAAAGGTGTGCGTTTGAATGAATGCAAAGATAATAAATTAAACATTACCTTGCTTTTTGAAAATTATCAGGATTTAAAAGTGGAGCTTAGTAAATGAGTGAAATTTTAAACGCTAATAATGCATACTTTAAACAAAGCTTTTTAAAAGATATTCCTTATCCAAAAATCATAGAAGAGCTTGATTTTGAAAATATTTTAAAAGATCTTGAAGAGCTTTTTAAAAGCTTTTTAAATGAAAATGTAGAGCTTTTAGAATCAGATCCTTTTAAGGCTGTATTAGAAGCACTTGCTTATAGAGAAATGATAATTAGAGCAAGAATTAATGAGGCAATAAAAGCTACATATTTGCACTATGCTAGTGGAAGTGATTTGGATAATGTAGTAGCAAATGGCTATTTGATACAAAGGCTTAAAGGAGTTAAACCAACAGCCAAAGTAGAGTTTGAATTAAATACTTTACTTACTTATGATGTAATCATTCCAAAGGGTGCGATTTTTTCCAATGAAAATGCTGATATTGCCACCTTAAAAGAAGAAGTGATAATCAAAAAAGGACAAAACAAAGCACAAGGTATTTTAGAACTTGATGAGTTTGTGCAAAGTAAAGAAAGTAAAACCGAGTTTTTACAAACCCCACTGCCTTTTGTAACTAAAATAAAACAACTTGAAAGTTTTAGTGGTGGAGCAAGTGAAGAAAGTGATGAAGCCTTAAGAGAAAGAGCTGTAATGAGTGTGCATAGATTTTCAACAGCAGGAAGTGAAAAAGGATATATCTATCATGCCCTAAGTGCAAGTGCTAAGGTAGCTTCAATTAAAGCTTTAAATAATGGAGCAGGAAAAGTAAGAGTTATTATTAAAAGTGAAGATAAAGCAAGTGTTGATGTGGTTAAAGAGTATTTAAGTGCAGATGAAAGAAGACCTTTAACTGATGAAGTAAGCGTGGAGTTAGCTAAGAAAAGAGAGTTTATTATAGAAGCTAAACTTTTGCTTTTAGAATTAAGTCGTGCTAATGAAATTAGCGAAAAAATCAATGCCTTACAAAGTGATTTTGATTTAAGTGTAGATTTAGCACTGGGATTTATTTACAAATGCTTACATCAAGATGGGGTTTATAAGAGTGAAATTTTAAGCATTAAAGAAAAAATTACAAATGAAGAAGAGCAAGAATTAAAAGACTTACCTTTGGAAAATATATTAATAGCTGATGATGAGTTTGCAAAAATTAGCTTTGAACTTAGCTATGAAAAGGCTATATTATGAGTAACTTAGTTTTAAACCACCACCCAAAACAAAGCAAAGCCATTGATTTAAGTGCAAAGGCAAGATTTGAAGATTTAAATTTAGCTAGTATCACAAATTTAGCACAGCATTGTGATGAAAGATTGTTGCCAATTTTAGCAAATGCTTATGATGTAAGTATTGATGGTTTAAGCCAAAAAGAAGCAAGAGTGCTTTTAAGTAAAGCTTTAATGCTTAAAAGACATGCAGGAACTACCTATGCCATAAAAGAAAGCTTAAAAGCAGTATTTGATACAGCTTTAGTAGAAGAATGGTTTAATTATGATGGTAAGCCTTATCATTTTAAAGTAAAAGTAACTAGTTCTTCTAAACCTTTTGATGAAAACACTTTTAAACAGCTTGAAAAACTTATTTATGAGTATAAAAATGTGCGTAGTGTTTTAGAAAGTATTGAGTTAAAAGTGCAAAGTAATTGTGATAAATACAATGCTAGTGCCAATTTTACAATAGAAAATATAAGTGTTTTACCGCTTAGAGTAAGACAAAGACAAGCAAAGCTTTCTTCTTTTAATGCAATAGCTGTTTTTATTAGTGAGAAAAATATACAAAGTGGAGTTGTTTTATGAATAGTGAATTTTACACCATACTCACAAAAATAGGTATAGCAAAAATCATTGATGCAAGAGCTAGTGGAAAAGCTATAGTTCTTTCTAAATTTAAAGCCTCTTCAAAAGTTATCATTCCTAAAGAAGAGATGCAAAGTCTAGAAGAGATTGTGTATGAAGCAAATATTAATTCTAAATATGTGGATGAAAAAAATGATCATCATTTGATTTTAGAATGCATTATAGGTGCAAAAGAAGGTGGATTTGAGATTAATGCTATAGGTATATATGATGATGAAAATGATTTAATCGCTATAGGAAATGTCCCAAGAACCTATAAGCCACTTTTAGAAGAAGGTGCTGCTAAAGAGATTATCTTTAAAATCATAATGGAGCTTTCTAATACTAAAGATGTGATCTTAGAACTTGATAAGAGCATGGCTTTGGCAAGTAAAGATTATGTTGATAATATGAAAATAAATCTCTTATTACCTATAACAAGTAACTCTAATGCTATCTTAAAAATTTTTAATGAAAAAATAGACAAAATCAAAGGAGAATAAATGAGTGTTGATATGAGTTCAAAAATAGATGAATTAGCTCACAATATAGGAGAAGTCATAAATAGAGCTAATGCATTGATGGATAAATTTGAAAAAAATGAAGGTGATATTGCTGGTATTCAAAACCAATTAAGTAAAAAATCTACTATTTTAACATCTCAATTAGATTTAACAGTTGGAACTGGACCTGAAACTACAACGCATTTTAATTCTTTGCAAAAAGCATTAGACTATGCAGTTACATTAAAACCTAAAGGTAATATTAGGGTGATTATAACTTTAAAAAGAGGTTTTATTTTAGAAGAGCAGATTGTTATGAAAGATAAAAATTATAGTTTTATTCAAATTAAATCCGAAGATGCTGAAGTTGAAGCAAAAGGAGAGAATGCTAAAAACACTTTTGGTATAGGTATAGCAATGATTTATACTGTAAATTGTGCCAGCTCTGCTGAATTTAATTGTATTTTTAAAATGAGTATTGCTGGAAAAGAAAAATGCCCTACAGGATTTGCTTTTGTAAATGGTTCTGTATGCTATATGCAAAATGGTGGTTTTAAAAATTGCAAAACAGGATTGGGAGCTAATGTAGGCTGTAGAGTATCTTTGAAAGGTTGTGATTTTAGTGGTTCTACTCAATATGGTATTTATAGCGGTATAGATAGTATAGTTCAATTATCAAGTCCTACAATGAGAGATTGTCCTTCGAGTGCAACTTTGTTAAGAGCTATTGATAATGGAAAAATACAAGTAGATAGAGGTATATATAGAAGAGGGTCTGACTCTGCAAAAATATCAAATATAACACCAAACGATAGAAGCTCGCTAGATGGATTTATCTACGGGTCCGCCACGACTAATTTAGATAATTAAGGAGTTAATAATGTATATAACAAAAGAAACGCTTGGAAGATATAAAGATTTAACAATGGATAATATTAATTCTCATATACAAAGAAGACACAAATTAGCGTTTAGAGAAAATGATTTAAACAAAGATGAAAACGGTGAGTTTATCGATGACATTACACCACAAGAAATTGAAAATGGTACTAAAGCGGTTAAAGAACACTGTCTAGCAAATGATAATATGAATTTATATTTTGAGTACCTACTAGCAATTTCACAAGAAGATGAAAAATTAAATGCTTTAAAAGAAAAGAAAAAACATGAAATTCAAACTAAAAGAGATGAAGCTTTAGAAAGCGGACTTGTTTATAATGAGCATATTTTCCAAACAAGAGAAAAAGATAAACTCAACATCAATGGAGCTGTAACTAATTTAATGCTTGATATACAAAGTAAAGCCAACTCGATCTCTGAAATCATTTGGATTGATATCAATGATGAAAAAGTGACTTTTACACCACAAGATTTTTTAAAATTTGCTTCAATGGTGGCTTATCATACCCAAGAAATTACCTTTAAAGCAAATATTTTAAAGGAAAGTATAGAGCAAGCTAAATCTGAGCAAGATCTAGAAGCTATTGTTTGGGAGGAATGATGAAAAAAGTAATTTTAAAACCATTTAGCAAAGATAGATTTATACTTGTGCAAGATTATGAGTTTAGTTTAAAAAGCTTTAAAGGAAAAATCCCTGCTAATTTTACAAGCAATGGAGCAAATATTCCTAGAATTTTTTGGAGTATTTTTCCACCAAACTCACCTGAATATTTAAGTGCGGTTGTTGTGCATGATTATTTATGTGAAAGAGCTAATACTAGAAATGATTATAAATTAGCAGATTTGGCTTTAAAAGAAGCTATGCAAGCCTTAGGATGTTCTAGTGTTAAAACTTTTATTTTTTATCATGCATGCAATAGCTTTCATGCAATTAAATGCTTTTTAAAAGGTATTTAAAGGAGTTTAAAATGGATTATGGCATTTCTTATATACCAGAAGATGGGCAAGGTGGCTTAATAAAACCTCCAACTCAAAAACCAGAAGTAATTGATAAAGAATTTATAGAAAAACTTATAAATGAAAAACTAAGTCATACTAAAGATGGTTTAAATGGCAAAAATGCTTTAAACATAGAGCTTAAAGTAGAAGATAAAAAGCTTTTTTATAGACATTCTTTGAAAGAAAATCCTATTTTTACTTTTAAAGAAAAAATAGAGTTTCAAGCAAGCTCTTTGGCTTATTTTGAAAAATTTACAATTAAAAGCTTTCCAAATAATGCAAAAAAAGCAAAAATATCTTTAGTTACTATTTTTGCAGATAATGGAAAAAATTTTAGCATTAGTGCTAATACTCAAGGATCTTATGAGTATCTTGGAAAATTAAATCCAAAAGAAGCAAGTATTGTGCTAATCAATGAAAAAAGTGCAATGTTTAAAGCAGAATTAGATTATAAAATTTTAAAAGAAAACATTCTAAGTTCTATTGAGCAAGCTTTATATATTGATAAGATTTTTATCACTTTAGATTTAATTGATGAAAATGAGCAAGTCATATCAAAATGCGTTATTTCTTATACATTCTTACAAGAAGATTTAAACTCAGATTTTCAAGAATTATATGATTTTAATAATACAGCTAACACTTTAAGCACAAAATCAAAAGAATTAAAAAAAGGAGTTAAATAATGGCAGCTAATTATGGAGTTAATTTTACTATAGAAAATGGTGCAGCAAGTCCTATAGCTATACAAAGTGATACGCCTATAGGTATAGCTGGAGTGATTGAGGGTGCAAGTAAAGATATGATTTATACTAAGGCTGGATATGAGAGTGTTCAAACTATGCCAATTTTTGCTTTTTCTAATGTAAGTAAGGCAAAAGAGTTTGTAAGTGATTTGATTAAAGAGCATAATTTGCAAGATTTTAGACTCTTAGATACTTTAGAATGCATTAATTTACAAAATGTTTCTAATGTGATTATCATTAGTTTTTTTGAAAAAGATACAGAGGATGAAAACACTTTAGCAAATGCAAGTGAAGCGATAGAAATGTTTAAAAAAGCAAAGCATCGCACAGGCTTTGCTCCTGATTTAATCATTGCTCCTTATTATTCTCATGAAGCAGGCATAAAAGCTAAACTTCAAAGCGTAGCAGAGGCTATGAATATTACAGCTATAGTAGATTTATATGCAAACAATACTGGAGAAGCTATTAATGCTATGGAAAGTTTTAGCTCAAAAAGATTGGTTGCCACTTGGCCTTGGGTGCAAATTTTAAATACACAAGGAAAATACACCTATGTTCCTCAAAGCCCAATCATAGCAGCAATGATAGCCCATACTGATGGAGATAAAGAATATGGCTTTAGTGATTCTTACTCCAATAGAGTTATGAATGGAGTAACTGGGAGTGAGCATTTTGTGGAATTTATTATGGGTGAAGATTGTGATGCAGATAGATTAAGAAAAAATCATATTTCAACTTGTATTCTTTATGAGGGCTTTAGAACTTGGGGTGGTGAAAGCAGTGATGAAGATACCATATGGCAAGATTTAGCAAGAGTAAGAACTTTTGATCGTATAGCCATAGCAGCCCAAAAGGCTTCTTTTAAAGCAATTGATAAAAAAGCTAGTGAGCTTTATTTTGTGAAGATTAGTGTTGAAGAAATGCTAAGAAATTTAAAAGGTGCTAATGTTTTAATTGGCTATGATGTAGAGTGGGATGAGGAGCAAAACACTCCAAGCAATGTTAGTGCTGGTAAATTTTACTTAAAAGTAAAAATCATGAATAACCCAATTGTAAAACAACTAACCATTAACTTCAAATACTCAGATGAGTGGAGTGATGATTTGATTAAAACTATGCAAGGAGAGTAAAAATGAAAAGAAGAATCGGGGAAGTTATACAAGAATGTAATGTTTATATAGATGGTCAGGGTTACTTAGGAGTAGTTAGAAATCTAAAACTTCCTGATATAGAGCAAGAAGTGATAGAAACAAAAGGAGTTTTAAGTGCAAATTATGGTAGTGGCGTGTTAAAACCATTAGAAATCTCTTTTAAACTTTCTGTAGTTGATCCAGTACTTTATGCTGCATTTTTTCATACAACTTATAGCACTATTAAAGCACCCATTCTTTTTAGAGAAAGTGTGCATCAAGGAGGTGATAATCATGGAATTAGCGCTGAAATTATGGGTGAGTTTATAAGTTTAAATGAAAGTGATCATGAAAGCGGAAAAGAAGTTGAAGTTGAAGTAAAAATGGCTGTTCATTTTTATATGCAAAGAAGAAACAATATACCAATTATTACCTATGATCACAAAAATACTATTTTAATGATAAATGGCGTAGATCTTATGAGCAATGTAAGAAGTAAATTAACTATTTAATCTCTAATTAACCAGTAATCAAATAAAAAAATAAGGAGTAAAAGATGAAAGAAAAACTAATTAAACTTGAAAATGGCGAAGAGTTAAAAATGAAAGCACCTAATGTGCGTGTTTTAAAAAATGCTACCAATAAAAGTGATAAAGAAATGGATCAAACTATTTATATGATAGCTACGCTTACAAATAAACAAGAAAGCGACATAGAAGAATTAAATCTTAAAGATTTTATGGTTTTGCAAAATGCTCTTAAAGATTTTTTGCAAGAAGCAGGAGTTATAGCTTAGAAGCTGTAGCTCTTATAAGCCATAGTTTAAATTGGGGTTTAAATGAGGTGCTAGATTTAGATTTGGAAGAATTTGAAAAAGCTTTAGAAATAGCAAAAGAGTTGTTAAAAACTAAGAGTTTTTGATTGTTTTATTTTTAAAAGAACAAAATTTTAAAGCTACATATAAAACAAAGTCTAAAACTGCAATTAAACACCAAGTTGGTAAAACAATTAAAAGTGTAATAGGTGGCACAATCATCATTAAAATAGCAGTTATAATAATGCCTATAAAATAAGAAAAGATAAAAATAGCTATTGTATTAAAAAAACCATCATTTGCACTTTGATAACTTATTAAAAAAGCAGGTATAAGTGTTGTTAGTAATAAAGCAATGTGTGAAATCATATCATCGTTAATAAATTTTAAAACTTTCATAGCAAAGATTTTAAAATACAAACACTTAAAAAGGGTTGAATATGGAAAATGCTGGAAGTATTGGAATTGGTGTTGTTTTAGGTTTAGCGATTAAAAATGCAAGTGCTGTTGGTAAAATAGTTAAAGATTTTAGCAATTTAGAAAAAGTAGCAGCAAAAACCAAACTCGGCATTAGTGGCTTACAAAAACAACTAGATACCCTTAAATTAAATAGCAATCTAAGAGAAGAATTAAAAGCTCAAAGAAAAGGATTGCAAGATGAAATTTTTACCTTAGGAAATTTAATAAGCAGTGGGATTGTTGGCAAAAGTATAAAAGTTGGAATTGATTTTGAAAGCGCAATGGCTGATGTAAAAAAAGTAACAGAGCTTAGCGAGGGACATAGTTTAAAAGATTTCAAGCAAGATATTATAGATTTAAGCAAAAAACTGCCAATGAGTGCTGAAGAGATTGCAAAAATAGTAAGCGAAGGAGGAAAGTTAGGTTTAGCTAGTAAAGAAGCTCTTGAGTTTGGAAAAACAGCTACTGCAATGGGAGTTGCTTTCGAGATGGGGGCAGATGAGGCTGGTGAGGCCATAGGTGGTCTTATGGCAAATTTGCAAACTGATGTAAAAGGTATAAAAGATTTAGGTGATAGTATTAATTATTTAGCAGATAAAGGTTCTAGTGATGCTAAGAATATAGTAGATATTATAAGTAGAATTGGTGGAATGGGCAATCTTGTAGGACTTCAAAGAGAAAATATGGCTGCACTTGCGGCCACCCTTGATGAAGTGAAAATTCCTGCTGAAGTTGCAGGAACAGCAATTTCAAGTATGCTTACTAAACTTTCTACAGCAGATGCATTAGGAGAAAAAGCAGAAGAAGCTTTTATGCAATTAGGGCTTAGTGGTGAATTTATGAAAAAAGCTTTAAATGAAAACTCTCAAGAAGCTATCAATCTTTTACTTTCGCGCATAAAAACACTCAACAAAGAATCCCAAATAGGAGTAATAACTAATATTTTTGGCAATGATAGTGGTACAATCAGAGCTATGACTACTTTAGTAAATGGTTATGATCGCTATCAAGAACTTTTAAAAATGGCAAATTCTGAAGAGAAAAAAGGGTCTATGGATAAAGAATTAATTAACAAGTGTGATACAACAGCTGCTGCTTTAAAAATACTTGGCAATAACATTACTGCTATTGCAATTAAATTTTCAGATGCTTTGCTCCCTGTAGTTAAATCAGTAGCTTTAGGCTTTAGCTTTGTTACTAATATCATAGATATCTTACTTTCAAATTTCCCAGTACTTAGTACAATTATAGCTACAGCTACCGTTACTTTTTTACTTGCAAAACCAGCAATATTAGCATATGCATTTGCTAAAAACTATGTTAAAGATTCCACTCTTTTATTTAAGAATGTCTTAATAGCAGCAAGAATTCATCTTTTAGCTTTTGCCAATTCTTGTAATATTTCAAAAATATCACTTATCGGTAAAGCTCTTGCATTAAAACTAGTAAGAATTAGATTAATGGCTAGTGTGATTGCAGCGATTATTTATAAAAAAGCTGTTATAGGATTAAATCTTGTACTAGCAAATCTTTCTAAAGCTTTTATATATGTAGCAAGATGTATTAAAATTTTAACCATAACAATGCTTACTAGTCCACTTGGTATTGCATTAGCTGCAATTGGCATTGCTGCAGGAGTTATTATAGCTAACTGGGACAAAGTTAAGATTTGGTTTGCCTCTTTTATAGAATGGTTAAAGCCAATATTTAATCCAATAGTAAATATTTTTAATTCTATTTGGCAGGGAATAAGCGACTTCTTTTATGCTATTTTTGGTGGCATGTTTGAGTGGTTTGGAGATAAACTTTCTTGGATTAGTGAAGCAATAGCTTCTGTAGGAAATTTCATAAATGATGTTTTAGGATTTTTTGGTTTAAATGATGATGAAGTTAAAGTAAGTACCAATAAACAAAGTGAAGAAAAGATTATTAATACTTATAGGGATGAATTACCACAAACAAATGAAATTTTAGAAACAAAAAGTATCAAACAAATGCCAATTAATTCTACTCCAAGCTTTAACAATGGCAGTATCAATGTAACGGTCAATGGTACTTTTAATATAGCCACAAAAGATGGTAATTTTAATATGAAAGAGTTTGCTACTGCTATACAAAAAAACATATTTGATGCTTTAAGAAAACAAGAGCAAAATAAAATCAATACTACAATTTATGGGTAATTTATGAGCGATTATATAGAGATTAAAGGACTTGAAAACTTTTTCAAAGCTTGTGATAAATTAATAGATATGGATAAACATGGG
The DNA here is from genome assembly GCF_024723605.1 of Campylobacter sp. LMG 17559. NCBI lineage: Bacteria > Pseudomonadati > Campylobacterota > Epsilonproteobacteria > Campylobacterales > Campylobacteraceae > Campylobacter > Campylobacter sp. LMG 17559. The sequence goes on along the minus strand of NZ_JANQCZ010000002.1, from coordinate 48,865 downwards.
CAAAGCATTTTAGCAGGTGCTGGAGAAAGTATGAGAAATGCTATCATAGATTCTTTTAAAAACGAGCGTAGTATTTTTGGGCAAAAATGGCAAGGTTTAAAACCAGCAACAATAAAACAAAAAATTAAAGAAGGAAAAAACAATGGTATTTTAAAAAGAGATGGTGAGTTAAGCAAAGAAACGAATTGGCAAAGTAAAGTTAGTAAAAATAGTGTAGAAGTTTTTAATAATATACAAAACAAGAAAGGTTTTAAATATGGACTTACTCATCAATATGGTAGCAAGAAGAAAAATATACCAGCAAGAGCTTTTTTACCAATAGATAATAACAATGTTTTACATAAAAGCGTAAGAGAAACAATTTATGAAGATACTAAAGATTTTATTAAAAAAATTAGCAAAAACTAAAATAGGAAAGCCATAAGCTCTCCTTTCTAAAAACTAGCAAAAGCATTATAACCTTCTTTTTAGAAGCTAGCTAATTAAATTTTATTTTAAAAGGAATTTGTCATGAACACTATAAACAAATTTCTAAAAACTAGCACACAAACTAAACCTACACAAACTAAATTAAAAGCTGCCTTTGCTTGGGTGGGTGGTAAAAACTATTTAGCTAAAGAAATCATTGCTTTAATGCCAGAGCATAAAACTTATATAGAAGTTTTTGGTGGAGCTTTGAGTGTTTTTTATCAAAAAAGTCCTTCAAAAATAGAAGTTATTAATGATATAAATAACGAACTTATCAATTTACACCTTTGCATAAGAAACAAACCGCAAAGTTTAAATAATGTATTAAATTCTTTATTTGTAAGTAGAAAGATATTTGCGATGATAAAAAATAAAGAATTAAAGCCAAGGAATGATATAGAAAGAGCTGCTTTTTATTTTTATCTTATTAGCACTTCTTTTGGATCAAGCATGGGTCAATTTGCTATGAGCAAACAAAGAGCGCCAAAAAGATTGCTTAGAGATTTTAGCTTACATACACAAAGGCTTAAACATGCTAGTATTGAGAATAAAAGCTTTGAATATATTTTAAAAGAATATGATTATAATGAAGCTTTGTTCTATTTAGATCCGCCTTATGTGGGGACTGAAAATTATTATAAAAACACTAATGGTTTTGGAATAAAAGAGCATAAACTATTAAATGAGTTATTAAAAAACATCAAGGGTAAATTTATGCTTTCTTATAATGATTGTGAGCTTGTAAGAGAACTTTATAAAGATTTTAATTTTAAGGAGTTAAAAGTAAGATATTCTTTAAATAATAATGTTTTAAAAAGAAAAGAGAGCAAGGAGGTTTTAATAATGAACTTTTAAAAAAAGTTAAAAGAATATTTTTTTAATATTCTCTTTTATTTAAACAAAGAAGCTAAAAAATCTAAAGCTTCTTTTCTAAAATTTTCTTTGCATTCTTCTAGATAATCTTTTTCTAAAATAGCTCCGTATTTTAATAAGAGTAAAATAGCTCCAAAATTATTATGATTAATAGCATAAAACATAGGTTGTTCGCCCATACATTCTTTAGTAGCACTCATGCCATTTTTAAGATATTCAAAAACAAGTTCATTGTTTTGATTGCAAATTGCATTTACAAATCTTTTGCCAATACCTTGTCTTATATCTAATATTGCTCTATTCATCTTATCTCCCTTTGTTTTGATAAGACAACATTAGCTTGGCTTAGCTGAATGTGTGCTGTTATAAATTATATTGTTTTAACCCAGCTTGATACGACATTTAATAAGTGATTATAGTCTTTACTTGTAGCTTCTTTAAAAAACTCATCTCTAATATCTTTGTGTATTTTAGCTTTTTTTAAAGCACTATCAACTCTAGCTAAAATTGAAAAAGCATTACCATCTTCTCCGATTAATTTAACTTTTATATTTGGATATTTTATACTCATTTTTAACCCCTTAAAATTCACAAAAAGTGCTTTTTAATTCATATCTTTGTTTTTTGCTATTGTATTGAACTACAAATTTCCTACCTATAATATATCTTTCAAATAAAGGCACTTGTATAATGGTTTTATCTTCATTTATTTCAAGTATTTTTGCAATAGAATAAGAGTTTATACCCATATTATAAATAGTCATAAGCTCTAAGATATTATCTCTTGCTAGATAATCTTTTTCTTTTAAAAGTCTTTTATACAAAAATTTAAATTCATCTTCTAAATCCTGCATAATTTTTTCTTTTAATTCTTCATCAGTATAGTTTTTAATCTCTTTCATTTTTTCTCCTTTTGTTGATTAAATGCACAATAGCTTGGCTTAGCTTATTGTGTGCTGTTAGATCTTAGAAAGCTCTCCAACTACAACACCAACTAATAAAAAATCTCCATTTTTATAAAATATGTCTTTATATAAAGGGTTTAAAGAGTGTAAAATTACTCCATTATCTTGTTTTAAAACTTGTTTGATAAAAAGTCCATCTTTAGTATTGACCACACAAATGCTTTTGTTTTTAAAAGTTTTATTTCTATCTATTACGCAAATACTTCTATCTTTGATAATTGGCTCCATACTCTCACCATAGCAAGTAATAAACTCACAATCTTTTGTTTTAAAAAAATCTAATATCTTTTGATCTATTAATATGTTTTCAAAGTCTAAAATATCATTAATACCACCTCCACCTAAGCTAGCATTGGTTTTATATAGTTTTAAAATTTTATATTTGTATTCACATTCTAATTGATCTTTTGGAGAGCTTCCATAAAAGAAGTAATTAATACTGATATTTCTTTTTTCTAAGAAGTTTAAAATATGCGCATAAGGAATGGAGTTTCTAAATTTCATAGAATTAAAAGTGTCTGGATGGATACCTAATTCTTTGGCTATATCTTTTGTTTTTAATTCGCATTTACCTTCACTTGCAAGTATGTCTTTTAACTTCTCAATTACTTCTTGCATTTGCATGATCAATCCTTTTATTTTAATTTAAAAGAATTTAACAAAAAATTGCAAAAAGCAATGAAAAGATTTTATTTTGAAAGCTAGTGATTATTTTCTATTAGTAACTTTCTTAATACACTATTTTGTGAATTTATATATTCTAAAACAATACTTTTTTTTATTTTATTTTCATCTAAATCTAAAAAATCTAAATAAGCTTGAAATAAATTATTATTTAAATCATCATCAAATTTATGACTTGCAACCATATTCATAGAAAAATAATTAAAAAATTTCCTACAAAAATTGTTATTATTTTTAAATATCTGTACTAATTCTTCTTTTTTAAAAAAATTATATTGCTTGATCGCTTCGGGATAAAAACTACTTTCTATATTCTCATAGCTATTAATAAAAGCATTAATACTTTCATACTTGCTTGTTTTATATTTTTCTTTGGTATCTTCATAACAACGCTTCCATTTTTCATCTTTTAATAATTTTAAAAAATCTTTATCTGATTTATAATCATCGCGAAAATCAAATTCTAATTCTTCCATAACAAGAGCTTCTATATAGTGCTGATTGATTTTTTCTTCTATGTTGCTTAATTTTTTATTTGTAATTTGTGTGTAGGTTGAAAGTAAAATTTGATAAAAACCATAAGGATAGTGTGTCATTCCATTTTTTGAATAAAAGTCTATTTTTAGGAGTGAATTCTCAATATCTTTTACAAATTGTTCATCACTTAAATTACCTACTAAATATTCTATCTTGCAGTTTTGAAGTTTATAATAAAGATCAATTTTTAAAGTTTGATAAAAATCGCGTCTTAGTTGATATTTTTCTTCTTTACTTAAATAAAACATATTTTTTAGGTATTTTTCATAAAGATGATAATCTGAAGATAAGTCATTTTTTTCTATTTTAATAGAAAGATATTTTTTAGTTTTAGATATTAATGATTTATAACTTAATTTTAGAGCATCTGAAAATGTTTTTTTATTGTCATACTTGCAAAACAATAAAAAACAATGCTTGTTAAAATAATCTATATGCTCTAACACATGATATAACAATCTTAGATTTCCATTGCATTGTTCTTTATATCTTTCGAAAATAATATTTTCAATAATATTTCTTATCTCATCTGTAATTTTAGTATATTTATTTACTTTATCTTTTATAATTGCTTTTGCTACTTCATCATTGTTTTTTATGGTTATTTCACAATCAATAACCTTTTCTTTGTATATTCGATACCAGTTTTTACTATTGTATTGTTTAGTCTGTTTTTCTTTATTGTTTTTAGCCAGATTGTTATCTTGTTCTTTTAATTCTTCCTCATGAAAAATCACAACAACATTACATTCTTTTTCTTCTTTAAGTAAATTTACAAGTCCTAAAATTTCTTTCAAAGAAAGATTATCAGATCTTCTTTCTATATTATCGAAACATACAATAATATTATCAAAGTCTTCCTTTTTTAAAAAGGAAAAAATAGCATCACTATCTATATCTATTAAGCCGCCACTTATACTTTTAACCAAACCTTCTAAACCTTTAAAAGTTGTTTTGGTAATTTTATTATAATCTCCATGTAGGCTTACAACTATTTCTTCTAATATTTGCTTATAACTTTCTTTGCCAAAAAGATCTATATAAACAACTTTTTTATCTTTAGAAAGTTTCTTTTCAACTTGTTTCCATAAATAAGTTTTACCTATGCCCCAAGATCCATTTATAGCTAAACATTTTTTAGAGTTGCTATCTAAAAAATTTGCAATATTATCAATCTTATTCATTATATATTCCTATAAAATATTATTTATATAATTTTACAAAAATATTTAAGTTTTATATGTAACTATCCTCCAAACCTTAAAGTTATAGATAGTTACATATTATTCTTGTGTAAAAAGTGGTTAAACTATAATTATATAGCGTTTCATAAAGATAGTTACATTAAAAATAAAACATAAGTTTATTTTAAGTAAAAATGTAACTATCTTTAGAAAGTAAAACATTTTTAGGATTTAAAATTTAAAACTAAACTTCGCCTTTATCTGCCTTTTAAACAGCATTTAATCGCTTTCTTGGGATAAAACGGATATTTTGGGATATTTGGGATATTTTATGCTTTGAATTGAGAAAGATAAAAATGTATTTCTATGAGCTTTAAAAGCCTATTATTTAGCATTTTTGCTAAAATTATTTAGAGATAGTTACATATTCTTTTTAAAATACCCCTTACAAATAATCTTGCTTATGAGTATGAAAAAAATATTTTAAAAATTTATGGAAGACAAGTTAAAACTTTTAAAGTGCATTATATAAGCTCTATTAGAGAAGGGCAAAGTATTACCAAAGCTTCAGTGGATTCAAGACCTAAACAGGGCGATTATGATAGTGCTAAAGAAGCAGATAATTTGGTCATTAGCACGGATAAATTTGATTTTTGGGAAAAAATTTCAGAAGAAATACAAGCTTTATTAGATGAAAATACAACTAAGCCTATTATTAATACTAATGCAGGGATTATCACTTTAAATGCTACTTTGTATGAGCTTACAAGGGTTGAAAAATATTTAAAAGATTTAAATAAAAGACTTAAAAAACAAGTTTTAATTGATGTAAGTATAGTTGCAGTACATTTAAATAAAAGTCATTCAAGTGGAATTAATTGGCAAGAGCTTGCTTTTAAACTTAATGGAGATGATAATGATTTTATAATCAATAAAGGCGGTGTTAAAAATATTAATCTTAAAGCTAATGTTGAAACTAAGGCTATTTTAAATTTATTACAAGAAAATGGCAAAACTACTGTACTTTCTAACCCAAAACTTATGGCACTTAATAATCAGCAAGCTATTATTTCCATAGGTGATACGATTAATTATCAAGTAAAAGAAAGCTCTAAGGGTACTGAAAATGGTACAACTATTAGTGAAACTTATAATAATTATTCTATTTTTGTAGGAATTTTACTAAATATTTTGCCAGAAATTTCGGATGATCATAAAATCATGCTTAGGATTAATCCTAGTTTGAGTGATTTTAAATATAGTGTTGATAATCATAGACAAAATAAACCAAGAAATATAGCACCAGATACTATACAAAAAAAGCTTTCTACTGTAGTTGAAGTTGACGATGGACAAACTTTAATTTTGGGTGGATTGATTAGTAAAAATACGATTAGTAACCATAATGAAATAAGTGCTTTATCTAAAATACCACTTTTTGGTGCTTTATTTCAAGGAAAGCAAAATTTAGAAGATATTAGTGAAATAGTTTTTATCATCAAGCCAAGTTTAATAAGAGCTGATAAAAAAGTATTAAGTTTGAAAGAATTAGGTTTTGAACATGAAGATGATATGTTTTAATTTTTTAATTTGTTTGTCTTTTTTAAATGCAATGAATATTCAAAATGAAAGTTTTGAGCAAAATACATTCTATGAAAAATTTATTAATCACCCAAGTTATGAAAATGCTTTAAATTTGGCTAAATATTTTTATCAAATAAAAGATTATCAAAAAGCTATCTTTTGGGCTATTGAGGCAAATGAATTTGAGTTGTTGGAAAAAGAAGCATGGCTAGTTTTTATCAATGCTAAATTAAAACTTGGAAAGCATGAAGATGCTTTAAGAGCTAAAGAAGAGTATGAAAAACTTTTAGGAAATTATTTTGAATGACGCAAAAACAATAAAAGCTTTAAATGAACTTTCTTTGCAAGAATTGGCTTTAGAGTATAAATTGGAAATTTTAGACTTAAATCAAACTCTTAAAATAGAAAAATATCTCCATGTTCTGCCTTTTTCTTTAATAGAACAATATAATATTTTTTGTTTTTATGAAGATGGTGAAAATATTCATATAGCTTCTTTAAAACCTTTAGATGAGAGTATTTTAGAAAAAATACAAAATTTATACCGCTTAAAGGTTATTAAAATTTTTCTTTGTGATTTTACACAATTTAAATTCTTACTAGAAAGGATTAAATTTTTAATTTGCTTTCAAAACTATCTTGATAAATTAGAGCTTAATTTAAAAAGTGATGAAAATAAAGATGAGTTTTTATTAGAGCAGTTTTTGAATTTAATTTTAACTTATGCTTGTTTTTTAAGAGCAAGTGATATTCACTTAGAGCCTTTGGAAAATGAAGTTTTGATAAGATTTAGAATAGATGGAGAATTAAAATATATCCATAGTCTTGATGTGGATTCTTATCAGGCTTTATTAATGCATATAAAAATCATTGCCTTGCTTAATGTAGCCGAACAAAGACAAGCTCAAGATGGGAGTTTTTCTAAGATAGTCTTAGAGCAAAAGTATGACTTTAGAATTTCAATTATGCCTTTGTTATTTGGGCAAAGTGTGGTGGTTAGGATTTTAAAACAAGATGAGCATGTTTTAAAACTTGATAGACTTTTTATTAAAGAAGAAAATTTAATCTATTTGAAAAAATACATGAATGCACCTTATGGTTTGATTTTATTTTGCGGGCCAACGGGGGGTGGTAAAAGCACTTTTATGCATGCTATTTTAAACGAGCTTGATCAAAATAAAAAAATCATTACTCTAGAAGATCCTATAGAATATAAACTTAAACATGCTCAGCAAATTTTGTTAAATTCTAAAACTGGTTTTGATTTTCACAAAGCTTTAAGAGCGGTTTTAAGGCAAGATCCTGATGTGATTATGGTGGGTGAAATCAGAGATGAGGAGAGTTTGGATATAGTTTTAAAAGCTTCTTTAAGTGGACATTTAGTTTTAAGCACCTTGCATACTAATGGTGCTATAGAAGCTATTTTTAGAATGAAACACATGGGTGCAAAAGAGTATTTAATAGCTTATGCGCTTAATTTGATCATAGCCCAACGTTTGGTAAGAAAATTATGTAAATGTAAAGAACTTAGCGATGAAAAATTTCATTTTCAAAATCAAGTTTTTGAAGGAAAATTTTATAAAGCAAAGGGTTGTGCTAAGTGTATGTATAGTGGATATAAAGGGCGCTTAATGGTGGCTGAGTTTTTGTTTTTAGACCATAATTTAAAAAGTATGATAGAAAATAATGCAAATTATGAAAATATTTTAACATATGCTTTAAAAAAAGGCTTTTTAACTTTAGGTATGGATGCTTTGGAAAAAGTTAAGCTTGGTTTAACAAGTGTAGATGAGCTAAGAAAGATTGGTTTTTGAAAAAATTTATTATTTTTTATGCTTTAAACAAAGAGCAAAAGCAAAGTATAATTAAAGCCAAAAATCTATATGAAGCCAGAAATCTTGCACAAAAATCATTTGAAAATATAATTAGTGTTGAAGAATACTTTGGGACAACAAAACATAAAATTAAAGAAGAAGAGCTTATTTTTATCCTTAAAGATTTAAGTATGATTTTAAAAGCAGGATTAAGCTTACAAGAAGCTATTTTAGAATTTGCAAGATCAAATCATGATGTGCATATAGCTACAATATTTAGTATGATTTATAATAAACTCAAAAATGGAAGCTCTTATAATGAAGCTTTTAGAGGTGTTTTAAATTCTAGAGAATGTGCTGTTTTAAAAATTTGTGACGGTAAGGAGGATTTATATAAGGCTTTTGAGATTATCATTAATCTAAAAGAGAAAAACCTTCATAGTTTTAAGCAGTTTAAAAAGTCTATAACTTATCCACTTTTTGTTTTTACATGTATTATTTTAGCTTTTTTTGTACTGATGATTTTGGTTTTGCCTGAATTTAAAACTTTATTTTTGCAACTTGAACTAGATTTGCCAAAAATCACTCAAATTCTTTTTGTTTTAGGAGATTTTTTTAAACATTTTTATGTATTTATTTTATTAGGTATGGGATTTTTTATAATGCTTGCTTACTCTTTTAGAAAGTCTTTGTTTTTTCATAAAATTCTTTTTTATTCTCCCATTTTTGGAAAGATAATATTTTATCAAGATAAATTTTGTTTTTTCTTGATTTTTTCTTATTTATTGAAAGCAGGGGTGGATATAAAAAGAGCTTTTGAGCTTGCTTGTGAAGGTATAGAAAATCAATTTTTTAAAAACAAAATGTTTATTATAAAGACTTCATTTGAATCAGGACTTGATTTAGATCAAGCTTTTTTCAAAATAAAGCTTTTTGAATCTTTTGCGATAAGAATGTTAAATTTAGCTTTAAAAAGTTCTAAACTAGATGAGAGTACTTATGAGCTTGCTTTATTTTATGAACATAAAAAAGAAAATTACACTCAAAGACTTTTAAGTGTTTTAGAGCCTTTGATGACAATTTTTATGGCGAGTTTGATTTTAGTTTTAGCCTTGGGTGTATTTTTACCTATGTGGCAAATTAGTCAAGGAATTTAAACAAGATAATCATAAGCAACCTTAGCTATAGTTAAAGCAACCATAGTTAAAAAGAGTTTTTTGATAAAAGTTCCTTGTGTTTTTAAGACTAGTTTTGAGCCTACAAAGGCACCTAAGACTTGGCCTATACCCATTAAAATACCAACTTTCCAAAGTACTTCATAAGAGTATAAAAACACCCCTAAAGCCACTACATTGCTAGTGAAATTTAAGATTTTAGTATTAATGCTTGCATTTTTCATACTAAAACCAAGAAATATTACACAAGCAAAAATCCAAAAAGACCCAGTTCCAGGCCCTAAAAAGCCATCATAAAAGCCAAGCAATAAACCAAAAGTGACTTGAAAGCTTGTGGCGCTCATTTTTGCTTCATTATGAACATTTCCTAAATTAGGTTTAAAAATAGTATAAAGAAAAACTAAAGCTAGGCATATTAGCACAATGATTTTAACAGCGTTTTGATCTATTAGTAAAACTGCATAAGTACCAATAACAGCTCCAATTGCGGTAAATAAAATACCTAAGGCAATTTTTTCTATATTCATATGTTTTCTATAAGATAAAACCGCAGTAAGTGAGCCAAAAGTGCTTTGAAGTTTATTGGTAGCTAGGGCTAAATGAGGAGGGATCCCGCAAGCAAATAAAGCAGGTATAGTAATAAGTCCACCACCACCTACAATCGCATCAACACAGCCTGCAAAAGCAGCAACAAAAAATAAAATCACATAATAAGTTAATTCAAGCTCCATAAGCTTTCCTTGTTTTGTCCGATTCTATATAGAGCAAAATCATATTTTATAGGATCTTGTGGATCAAATTTTTTAAGACTTTGAGTAAGCTCTAAAACACTTTTAAAATCATAAATCTTACGCTTTAAAAGCTTAAGTTTTAATGAAACTTTATGAGTATGGGTGTCTAAGGGTATAAGTAAATCTTTTTTATCGATATTTTTAAACAAACCCAAATCAAGCTCATCTTTTCTTACCATCCACCTAAGATACATATTGTATCTTTTTAAAGGACCTTTTGGAGTTTTAAATTCTTTTGAAAAGAAAAACTCATAACCATAGCTTTTATAAGGATTAAGTTTATAAATTGTTTCTATAAAAGCTTTTATTGCATGTGTGATGTTTTGCTCTTTTTGATAAGTTTTAGTGAAAATATTTTCTATACTATCTTCATTTTTTAAGCGTTTAAGTGTGATAAAAATTTGAGCTATATCTTGAGAGTTTTGAAAGCGGTATTTTAGATCTTTGCATTCTTTTTTAATAATCTCATCATTTCTTTCAAGCAAGGAAAAATCAAGTTTTTTTAAAAAATTTACAATATTTTTAGCATTTCCATAAGCAAATAAAGCGCAAAGCAAAGCTATGGTTTCATCTTTATAAACACTTGCAATTTGCAAAGGATCAGGATGAGAGAAAAGCTCTTTTTGAGTATTTTTACTTAAAATAGCCTCATCTAAAAGAGCTTTAATTTGCATTAAGATTTTAAACCAAGTAAGGTTTCAAGCATTTGATCAACAGTAGTTACGATTTTAGCTGCAGCGCCATAACTTGCTTGATATTGTATAAGCGCTGCTAATTCTTCGTTAGTATTTACGCCACTTTTTGATTGATATTCTGCATAGGCTGTATTAAATACTGTCATATTAGTTGCATGCGCAAAACCATTGCTTTCAGCATCTGAAGCAATTTGACCTGTAAATTTTCTATAATATCCATCTAAAGACATAGTATCAACTGTACCATCTTTATTATAAAAATTTACTTTTTGATTTTGAAGTTGCAACATAGCATTGGCTACATCATTGTTTCCATCAACTCCATTTGAGCTTGCTTTTAAGCTATTTGGATCATTTCTAATGCTTGAATTTACATTGATATTGCTTGCATCTTGACCATTAAAAAACGAAGATACATTTAAAGCACCTGGGAAATTTGTACCATTGTCTTTAAAAGCTATTTTATAACCCTTTTTTAAGCCATTGATTTGGAAATTTCCGCTATCACTTTGTCCATCATAATGATAAAAGGCTTGAAAATAATCATTTAAATCATTACCAGGTTTTCCATCATGGTTGTCATCTATATCCGCATTGATTTGCTTAACAACATCTTCTATGGTGGTATTAACATCAATTTTTATAGTTCTAGTAGCTACTGCATTGCCTTCTTCATCATAAATTGTGATGTCAAAGCTTCCTGCTTGGATATTTTTATCATAACTCATTAAAGAAGTATCAGGTTTTAAGCCTTTTAAATCATCCGAATTTACTTTATCAGTTGCCGCTTGAGCATAGACATTATTAGTTTGAGTTATAAGTGTTTTTGTAAAGGTATTGAGCATATCTTTATACTCTTGCAATTTTCCATCGCTGTAAGTATCGTGATTGCCATCATAGTTTCTACCTCTAAGGTCAAGCTGAGCTCCAAGTTGTCCACCTGAAATTTTACTAGTTAAATCATAGCGGTTTTCATCATTTACTTCATAATAAATTTGATAAAATCCATTAGGATTATTATCATCTAATTTTAAAGGATGAAAGCTAGAGCCATTGACTATGCTAAAACCTTGAATACTTAAATCATAATATCTTCCAGAATCAGTCATAGTAGATTCTAGGGTGCTATCTTGAGAGCTTTTCCCTTTCCAAGCTACTGCATCAACTAATTTTGAAAGTCTAAGTTCAAGTTCATCTCTTCTATCTCTTAATTGATTAGCATTATCAGTAGGTAAAACTTCTTCGTTTTCAAGTTGTTTGTTGATATTTGCAATTTCTTGACCAATATTATTGATCTCATCTACAGTTTGTCTGATTTGCTCGTTGACAGTTTGTTGCATTTTGCTAAGATCTTGTAGGGTTTTTTGTATGTTTTGAGTTAATGTATTTGCACTATTAACAAGATCTATTTTACTTGCTCCATCACTTGGATTAGAAGCAAAATTATTCCATGCATCATAATAATTTTTATAATCTTGTAAAATACCAGTTCCTTGCATATCAGGAAATCTTTGGCTTGCTTCTTGTAAAATTTGTCCTAAATAATTTGTATAATTTTGTTGAGTAGTGGCATTTTTTAACTCATAATAAGAGTGCTCATCGTGCAATCGTTTTATGGTGTCAATTTGTGTACCTGTTCCTAAGTGTAAACCACCTCTATCAAGAGACATACCCGAGCTTTGTACAGCTCTTTGTCTAGTGTAAAATACCGCGTCTGCATTGGCAATATTATTGCCTGTTGTGTTAATTTGAAGCTCAGCAGCTCTTATGCCACTAACTCCGGTATATAAGCTATCAAAAATTCCCATGACTTAGCCTTTAAACATTAATCTTAAATAATGAATCTGGAATTGTTTTATTGTCTCCATAAGCATTATTTGTTCCATTTTGTTCAAACATTGCATTTAAAAGATTGTCGTAAAAATTTTTAATAATAAGAGCTAGTTTGGCATATTCTTTATTTTTTTGGTGTAAGGTATTTAAATTTTGCTTTAAAAGAGCAAGTTTTTCTTTATCTTCGTCATCCAAAAGCTCATCTAAGCCTTTATTGTTTCCTTGGTTACTAAGTTCTACCAAAGCCTTGTCAAGATTTTTTTTAGCAATTTGGAAGTCATTTACAAGTTTAGTTTTATCTTCAACACTTTTACTTACATGTTTATGATTAGCAGCTTGAATTTGCGCTATATCTTCTAAAGTAAGATTGATGAGTTTTTCTAAAATAGAATTTGTTTCATCTAAATATTGTTTAACCATTTTTTATCCTTTCTTAGGCAGCAACCCAAAAAAGGATAAAAATTATAATAAAGAATCTGCTATTGCTTTAGAAGTGGCTTGTAGATTGATTTTGTACTCACCATTTTTAATTTGAGAAGCAATTAAAGATGCTTTACTTTCTTCTGCCTTTTGAGTTTCTTTTGCCTTGTTGTTTTCTTTGTTTTCTGTTTTATTTATATCATTAGTAGCAACCTGAGCTACATAACTTTGATGTATAGGGTTTATCATTTTAAGCCTCCAGTTCTATTGAAAAACTCTAAGAACTATATCGACACTTAAAAAAATAACTTAACCCCTTTCTTTTAAATAATCAAATAATAATTTTGAAAAACCTAACCCCCCGCTTAATGCTTTACTCATAGTATCATTATACATAGATGAATAAATTTCATCACTTGCATCTTTTCCAAATAAAGAATTTTCTTGTTTTAAAGAAATATCTAAAACACTTTTGATTAAAAAAGCTTCAAAAGCATCAGTTTGTTCTTTTAAAGCTTTATCTTCATCATTTAATGCTTGTATATGAGTTAAATCATTTTTAAAAGCACTATCTGCATAGTTTTTAGCAGCCTTGTAGCTATTGTTGTGTTTAGTAATACTTTCATAAAGTTCGCTACTATAGTTTTTGCTCGCTAAATAATTATCAACTCTCATCATATCACCTCTAATTCAGCACTAATTGCACCAGCTCTTTTTAAATTTTGCATAATAGCTATGATATCATTTGGCGCTGCTCCAAGTTTATTTAGCATTCTAGCTATGTTTGCTACTGTTGTTTTATTGTTTGTGATTTTTAAAGTATTAGATACTGGATCTAAAATACCACCATCTTTCATATCGATTTCATTTTGTCCTAAAGCTACGGTATTGTTTGGATCGATTTTTATAGTGATATCTTTATGGGTAATTAATATAGGCTCAACTTCTATATTTACTCCCGCTACTATAGTTCCTGTTCTTTCATCGATGATCACTTTACTTTCTGGAGTGTAAGCTATATCTTGTTCTAATACTCTTGCCATAAATTCAACATGAGAAAATTCTTCAGGTTTTGTTAATTTTATAGTTCTAGAATCTAAAGCTTTTGCTATGTCTGTATCAAAAATAGTATTTAAAACTCTTTCTATATTATTAGCTGTTTTAAAATCCGCTTCTTTTAAACTTAAAATCAAATCTTCACTTTGGCTAAAGTTTTGTGGAATTTCTCTTTCTACGACTGCACCATTAATAACATTTGCTGAGGTTGAGTGTGTTCCTGCTGCACCTGGTCTTGGGCTAAGTCCACCTATAGCTAAAGAGCCTTGAGCTACTGCATAAATTTCTCCATCAACCCCTTTTAGAGCTGTCATAAGCAAGGTTCCACCTTGTAAAGATTTAGCATCACCTAAAGAAGCCACACTTACATCAAGCTTATCCCCACTTCTTGCAAAAGCAGGAAGTTTTGCTGTAACCATTACTGCTGCTGTATTTTTTGACTTTATATCACCTGGGCTAACTTTTACATTCATACCCTGAAGCATATTTGAAATAGATTGTAGAGTAAATTCGCTACTTGTACCATCTCCGCTTCCATTTAAACCAACAACCAAACCATATCCTATAAGTTGGTTATCTCTAACACCTACTACATTGGTAAGTTCTTTAATAGTAGCTGCAAAAATGCTTAGACTTAGTACTAAGCTCAAAAATAATATTCTCATCGATTCTTCCTTTAATCTATGCTATTTTCATAAATTAAAGCAAAAAAGGTTCCAAATTTATATAAAGGAGTAAAAACTTAGAGTGGTTGAACCGAATTTTTTTTCTTTTGTTTTTTTGTAATTTTGTATTTTAGCTGGAGTTTTAAAAGTGCTGTGATGTTCTATGATGATGATTTTAACATTTGAATTTTTTATATTTTCTATCAATTTTAAAGTTTTTTCGTAAATATCAAAAAAACCTTCTCTAATATCAAAGGGTGGATCAAGATATAAAATAATATCTTCTTTGGAATTTTGAATAATTTGAGGGGTTTTTTTAAAAGTATCATCATTAAAGCAAATGGTATTTTGATCAATATTGGAAGCATTTTTTAAAGCGATTTCATAAGCTTTTTTATCTTTTTCTATAGCATAACTTTTTAAGCAGCCATTACTTCTTGCCTCTAATGCCATTAGAGCACTTCCTCCAAAGGCTTCTATGAAAACCTTATCTTGTAAAGAAAAACGTAAAACATTAAAAACGCAAGATTTTACTATGCTTTTGGTGCTTCTTGTGGTGTCTAGACTAGGAAGTAAAATTTTTTTACCTTTATAGATTCCACTTTCTATGGTGGTGTAAATTTTTTGAGTTTGTTTTTTTGAGTTTGTTTTTTTATCTTCTTTGTAATTTTTTAAAAAATCTTTTACGCTTTGATATTCTTGTATTTTATGCATTATTATTTTCTTCTTTGATAAGATTTTTTAACTCTGTTTTGTAAAGATCAAATATTGCATCGATTTTTTCATGACTTTCTTGACGTAATTGCTCTAAAATGGCTTCACATTTTTGATTCATAAGTTTTTTTTCACGCATGGCTATTTTATAAGCAATACTTTGTAAACTTGCATTGAAATCATTTAAAGCATTAAGTAATTCCTCTATATTAAAAGGATGAGATAAAAAATTTGATTTTTTATTGATGATAAATTGTGGTTTTTGCGTGTTAACTTTTTCATCACAGACTAAAAAATCACAATCTTTTTTTAAAACTAAAAAATCCCTCAAAGCGATTTCTAAAGTTTTTTCTAAAATTAAATCCTTACATTCAAGAGCGATTTTCATTGACTAAACTCACTTTTAATTTGTGTTTTTTTAAAGTGTATGGTACTATACCTAGAGCTAAATTTGCAAGCTCTGCAAAAGTTAAAATATAAAAATCTTCAAAATTTCTATTTGAAATAACTTGTAATTCTTTATAACATTTATCAAACATATAAAAAGAATAAAAATCCTCAACTACTAAAAAATCACAACCATTATCATAAGCATCTAATACGACAGAAGCTGCACATTTGTATGCTAATTGGGTGTTTAAATTTAAAAAACTATAGCCACAACTTTTGTATTTTCTTTCAAAATCTATTACATTTGCTTTAAGCACTTTGGCAAGTTCTAAAGAGCAGCTTGCATCCGAAAATCCCTGATATACACCTATATTAAATTGTTCAAAAAAATGCTTAATGTGTTCTTGTTTAAGATGATCTAAAAAAATCTTTGGAGCATATTGGATTTTTTCAATTTTACTCATAATTTCATAAGAGCTACATTCACAAGCTAAAATATTATCCTCATCCATCATTCTAGAATATTCATCTAAGATATCTTTTGGATCATAATCAATAATAAAATAATTTTTACCCAAAGGCTTTTCGCATAATGTGCTTTGAACTCCAACTTTATCTAAAGCACCTTTGATAATATCAAAATAACAAAATAAATCATTATTGCTATTGGTGTAGATTTTATACATTACTCATTCCTTAAAAAATACTTCTTGCAAGGCCTGATTTTACAAGCATAACTTTTAATTCTTTAATATAAGATTCATAATCAAGCTCATTTGAAGAAATAAAATTTTTAAATTTTGTGTGATAATAAATTCCTTTTTCTTCATCTGCGACTAATTTTAAAAATTGGGGTGCTTTTTCTGGGTATTTAAGTAGCATTTTATAAGCAAATACAAAAAAGCTATCGCCAAGATATTCAGGTAAAAATTCCCTAACTTCACTTGTATAATATAAAAAATCATATTGTTTATAAAGTTCTATATCGTGTATATCAATAAGTCCTTTAAAAAGTTCGAGCTTTTCTAAAAAATCACTTTTATCCATGATTAAATCTTTGGTTGCTCTTTTGGTATCAAGTGGTTCTATGGTAAGTTCTTTGCCAAATCTTTCTATGATATTATTTAAATCTCTTCTTTGTCTGATTGTAACTTGATTGACTTTAATGCAACTTTCTGGATTTTCTTCAAAATCAAAATATATGTCATCTTTTTTAATTTGACTTAAAACATCATAAACACTTTTAAAATTTTTACTATCATAAACATAAGGTTTATAATAAGCTAAATAATCACTATCTTTATCAAAACGAAAAATTCTTAAAGTTATTTGCATATTTTATCCTTGGTATTATTTTTCATTATATACATTTTAAACTTATAAAAATTTGATTATTATATAAAATTAAAAGCTTTTTGTATAAAATATTCACATGGATAAAGAAAAATTTATTATCAACGCCTTTGCTAATTCTATCAATGGAGACGATGGGGCAATTATCGATGGATATTGTTATTCTAAAGATTTATTTTGTGAAGACGTGCATTTTAAGCGCTCTTGGATGAGTTTAGAACAAATTGGAGCAAAGGCTATGCTTGTTAATATTTCTGATGCAATTGCTATGAATGCTACACCAAAATACGCTCTTTTGGGACTTTCTTTGCCAAAATGTTTAGATATGAAACAAGTTAAAGCCTTGCAAAAAGGCTTGCTAGATAGTGCAAAAGAATTTGGAGTACAAATTATAGGCGGAGATACCATAGCGGATAATAAAATCAATATTAGCATAACTATTATTTCTAAGGTAAATAAAAGGGCTATTTTTAGAAAAGGTTTGAAAAAAGGAGATTTGCTTGCTTTTAGTGGGAAATTAGGCGAGAGTTTAAAAGGTTTAAATATTTTATTTCACGGTGGAAAATTGCATTCTAAACATCGTTTTATAAAACCTAGTTTGAGACAAAATTTTTTTTATGATATAGCAAAAAAAGTTAGAGTGAGTATGGATATTTCAGATGGTTTAAATAAAGACTTATCAAGAATGTTGTTTCAAAACCAACTTAGTGTAAAATTCTTTAAAAAATTAGATAAATTTAGCTTAAATAGTGCAGAAGAATATGAAATTTTATTTGCTTTTGATAAAAAACATAAAGCATTTATACAAAATATGGCAAAAAAGCATAGAATTAAACTAAATATTTTTGCAAAAACAACAACAGGAAGGTATAAATTTTATGGAAGAGAACATCATTTTTAAACCCTTATATACTTTAAAACATAGCCCGATAGATGTGTATTTTTCAAAAAATAGCAATGATTTTGTAGTAAGAGAAAAGCCTTTATATGAATTTAGTGGCAAAGGTGAACATTTAATTTTGCATATACAAAAAAAAGATCTTAGCACTAGCGAGGCTTTGAGAATTTTAAGCGAGCAAAGCGGTGTTAAAATGAAAGATTTTGGCTATAGCGGTTTAAAAGATAAACAAGGTTTAACTTTTCAATATATTTCTATGCCTAAAAAATTTGAAGAGAGCTTAAGAAATTTTAAACATGATAAGATGAAAATTTTAGAAACTTTTTATCATGATAATAAACTTAGAATAGGGCATTTAAAAGGAAATTCATTTTTTATAAGATTAAAAAAAGTTTCAAAAGTAGATGCTTTAAAAATAGAACAAGCTTTTAAAAATATCCAAAAACAAGGTTTTGCTAATTATTTTGGATATCAACGTTTTGGCAAATTTCAAGATAATTTTTCACAAGGACTAGAAATTTTAAAAGGCAAAAAAATCAAAAATAAAAAAATGCAAGAATTTTTAATTTCTGCTTTTCAAAGCGAGCTTTTTAATAGATATTTGAGCAAAAGGGTAGAATTATCACATTTTATTAATGACTTTAGTGAAAAAGAAATAAAACAAATTTATGGTTTAGAAAAAGAAGAAGTCAAAAGTTTAAAAAATCAAACACAGTTTTTTAAGCTTTTAAAGGGCGAAGTTTTAGGACATTATCCTTTTGGTAAATGTTTTATATGTGAAGATTTATCAAGTGAAGTAGAAAGATTTAATCAAAAAGATATTAGCGCAATGGGTCTTTTAATAGGCTCTAAAGCTTATGAAGCAAACGAAGGTCTAGCTAAAAAATTAGAAGATGAGATTTTTTCTTTTGCATATGAGTTTAAAGATAAAATGCAAGGTTCAAGGCGCTTTATGTGGTCTTATTTACAAGATTGTAAAAGTTATTATGATGAAGAAAAAGCTCATTTTACTTTGGAGTTTTTCTTGCAAAAAGGCTCGTATGCCACGGTGGTTTTGGAGGAAATTTTACACACAGACATCTTTGAACAAACACATAATATATAATTTTAAAATTGATATTGAGTATCAGTTAAAATTTATCTTTTATAAATTATAATAACAATTATCATTTTTATAAAAAGGAAAGCTCAATGTCAGTTTTGGTTATCGGAGCAGATGAAATAACTCCAATTAAGGCAGTTTTAACAAACCTAGGTGCAAAAAATATAGAGCATTGGGATGCTAGAAATGAAAATAGGGTAAATAGAAAACCCATTCCACAAAATACTGAATGCATAGTTATGTTGACTAGTTTTTTAAATCATAATACTATGAAAAAAATCAAAACAGAGGCAAAAAAACGCAATATACCTTTAGTTTGTGCTAAACGCAGTGTAAGTTGTGTGTATTGTGAATATTGCAAGGTTTTTGGTCTTGATCAAACATATGAGTGCACAAAGAAGGGTTAATATGTTTGGATTTAACGAAAAAGAGGATTTTATACCTAAAATATATAGAGATTTAGAACAAAAAAGTATTAACCATATTTTTTTAAATTTATATAATTCTTTAGTTGAAGATGATCTAAAAATACCTTATGTCTATGCAAAAAAAGCTGGCTGTTTGAGAAATATTTTTGAGTTAAAAATTCAAAATATGAGTGCAGAAAGAGCTTTGAGGTTTAATAAAGTAAAGCAATTTTGCCCATATTCTCATAAAATCATCAAAGCTTATAAAGAAGGAAATTTAAGTAAAATACAGCTTGAAGCAAAGAAACCAAAATATGCTTTAGCTAAATTAATACAAAATGTGTTTTTATCATCTAGTTTTACTTTACCTTTACAAGTAGCTTTTGAGGCTTTTGTGTATGATAAAATTTGCAAAAGCAATACCAAATCCAAAGTAACAATTTACAAAAATATTATTATTATCAATGAAAAAATGGCGGTTATGCCTTTATTTTATAAAGATAATAATAAAGATATAGAGCTTGCTTTACAATTTATAAAAAATAATCCTTTTGAAAGATTTTATATTGTGTATCCAAGAAATAAAAATTTCATTCAACATGAAGAAATAAGACATAATTTATGTGAAAATAACAAAACTTTGCTAAAATTAGTTCCCTATACTATTAATAATCAAATTTTAAGGAGATGTTAAATGTCAATAGCAGTAATTTATGGTAGCTCTATGGGTAATACTGAAAGTGCGGCAAATATGATTGCTCAAAAATTAGGAATTTCTGATGTATTAAATATCGCAGATATTAATGCAGAAAAAATTAATTCTTATGATAAATTAATTTGTGGTACTTCTACTTGGGGAAGTGGAGATTTTCAAGATGATTGGGATGGTTTTGATTTTTCTGCTTTAAATCTTAGCGGTAAAACTGTTGCGGTTTTTGGTATGGGAGATAGTGAAAGCTACTCAGATACATATTGTAGTGCTATGGGCAAACTTGCTCAAGCTTTAAAAGCAGCAGGCGCAAATTTAGTTGGTGCTGTTTCTACAGGTGGTTATACTTTTGAAGCAAGTGATGCAGTGGAAGGTGATAAATTTGTAGGACTTGCATTAGATAATGATAATCATGAGGATTTAACTGAAAGTAGAATTGATGCTTGGTTAGAGCAAATTAAACCTTCTTTTTCTTAAATATTAGATGCCTTTTAGGCATCTAATATTTAAAATTTTCTTTTTTTAGTTTCACTTAGTATATCTTGTGCTAAAGAATCTACTTCATTTGCAATAGCATTAGTTTGTATGGCTGTTTGAGAGTTTTGTTGTGTGAGCTTTTCTATAGTAGCTACCGATTCGTTAATTTGACTGATATCGTTTGCTTCTTCTTTTATAGATTCACCCATATCACTTATAGATTGAACTAAGATATTAGTATTAGCTTCTATTTCACCTAAAGACTTTTGAGTTCTTTCTGCTAGATTTCTAACTTCATCAGCAACAACAGCAAAGCCACGTCCGTGTTCTCCTGCACGCGCTGCTTCAATAGCTGCATTTAATGCAAGCAAGTTGATTTGCTCAGCTATATCTGAAATTACTGTAGTAACACTTTTAATATCATTGCTTTGTTTTACAACATCTTGCGCTTTAATAGAGATTTCACTCATGGCTGAGTTCATTTGCTCTAAAGCTTTTGCACTTTCTTGTAGTGATGAGGTTTGATGTGTGGCATCATTGGTAAGTTCTTGCATACTTTGTTTGAGTGCTTCAGCCTTTTGGTTTAATAATTCACCTTGATTAAGTGATTGTGAGAGCATGTTTTTGATTTCATTTCCAAGTGCATTGATTGCTTTTTCAACATCACCTTTTGGTGTGTTGATAGCCGCTGTAAAATCTAAATGTTTGTAGCTATCAAACACAGCTTGAATTTCATTTAAATCACTACCGATTTTTACTTGTAAGGTAGTAAGCATTTTGTTTAAAACTTCTATAAGTTCTTGAATTTGAGGATTATTAGCATGAGAACTAATATGTAAATTAAGCTCACCTGTTTCTATTTTTCTAGCAACATTTACAGATTCATCAATAGCTTTTGCGTCTTTGCTTAAGGCTTCTTTGATTATTTCGATATTTTCATTAATTTCATCTGCCATTTTTCCAAATTCATCTTGAGTTTTAAGCTTAATAGGATGAGAGTGAGAATCTTTGTGATTTAAATAATTAAAGAAATTATGTAATCCTGATGAAATGATTGTAATTGGTTTAAGATTGTAAGAAATAATCATTCTAATAAAAATCAAAGTGAAAAAAATAGCAATCAAGGAAATAATAATTTGTTCCATTAGTGTTTGTTTAGCTGCATCATTGTAAAAATCATAATCAGCTATAGAACAGATAACATATTTTGGATTAATTCCACCATTACAAATTAAAGCTCTAGTTTCATTTTCTTTTGTTTGAATTTTAAAAATATCTTTTGAAAGACTTCTATTTGTACCTTCTGGTGTTTTAAGATAATATGCAACAATATCTTTACTTGTATTGGTTGAGGTTAAAATTTTAGAAGGATCAGTGTGAAAAAGATAGGTTCCATCATGGGCTAAAACAGCAGCATGCGAATAAGGTGTTTTACCTATAGCTAAAACTTCTTCTGAGAATTTTTTTAAATCATAATCAGCCGCAACTACACCTATAACTTCACCATTTTCTATAATAGGATTGGCATAAGAAATAGTAGGTTTTTTCATGCTAGAAGATATGTATGGTTCTGTGACAATTAACTCTTTTTTTTCTTTGGCTTCTTTATACCATCCTCTAGTTCTAGGATCATATCCGCTTTCTGGAGTTTGGTTGTTACCATTTGATCTAAACATAGAGCCATCTTCAAATCCTACATAAGTTAAGTCAAAACCTAAAGAATCTCCTATGGATTTTAACAAGCTAGTGTATTGTTTTGAATTTAGATTATGCTTATTTTCTTTGATATATTTTGTTAAAGAATTAATTATATTACGTCTATCACTTGCATATAAATCAAATCTTTTGCTTACATCAAAAGCAACTTTTTGTTGAAATTGAACTAACAAAGTATGGCTATTAGATTTTGATTTAATATAATTAAAAACACCTAAAACACATAATAAAACTATAACAAAAATACAAACCAAAAAGGCAATTTTGTTGGAAAAATTACCTAGTAAATATTTTTTGGTAGATGAGAACATTTTTTTCTCCTTGAAAAGTTAAAAATTTAAAGTTTTACTACTATGGTAAATTATATGATTTTATTAAAAAAATATTTAAAAATTTATAAATAATATTAGGTTTTATTAAAAATACAATATATTTTAAAAGTATTTTAAAGAGAAAATTCTAATTTTTTGGAAAGTAAAATTTTATTATCAGTGTATTTTGCCCATTGTATATTTAAAGCGAAAATACAAGCTTGTGCAAGTTTTGCAAAGGGAAATTTTTTATAGTATATTCTTTCTTGCTCTTTGGTGGCTTTTTGAAAAAGAGCTTTGATTTGCACTCCTTTAATAAGATTAATAATATCTGTATCTAGCGCTATATTAACTGCTACTTTAGGGGATTTATAGGCAAGTTGAATATGTTTAGTATGTTCTTCACTAGCAAAAATTAAAGCTAAATTTTTATCATCAAAAGCATAATAACAGCTTGCGCAATATACTCCACCATCCTCATCAAGCATACTTAAATTTAAAAGTTTTTGTGAATGGATAAATTTTTTAATTCTTTCATCCATTGTTATTGGCTTTAAGTTTTAAAATTTTTTGATAACTTAAGTGAGTTAAGAAGATTACATAAAATACTTGTAAAAATAAACCAAGCAAAGGTATGCTTGATAAAGCAAAAAAGACTAAGGTGATAATTTTAAAGTATAATGGTGATGAATTTTTATAAAAATCATCAAAATTGTTTTTATCTAAGACATTGCTTAATACATCTAGCAATAAAAGTTTGTGAAATAAATAATAAAATACTCCATAATAAATCACAACGCTAACAAAAGGTATAATTAACAAGAAAGTAGCTACTACAAATAATACGCATGAGATGAGTAAAAATTTGAATGTTTTAAGTAAAATTTCTAAAGAATTTACTTCTCTTTGTTTGAAATGGTTATAGTATTTTTGGTTGATTTTTTTGACTATATAAGGAGTTAAAAAGGAAATTATAAACATAGTAAAAAATACAGAGGCAAATACTACTATAAAAAATCCTCCTATAGCGCTTAAAAATGCAAGTGAAAATTGCACTATAGAAAAACTAAAAAACCAAGCCATAAAAGAGCCACTAACCACATCTTCAATATAAGAAAAAAATACATCATAACTATAATATACTAGCAGGGCAAAAATAACCAAGCTGATTAAAAAAGGCAAAGTTGAGAATTTTAAAAAAGGCTTGCTAAGAAAATCTTGCAAGCTTAGGTATAGTATATTCATTTAATTTGCTTATAAGCATCTTGAAGTTTTTGATAGATTTCTTTATAATCTAGTGTTTCTTTTAAAATTTGATTTAAAACTTCGTTATCTTCTGTGCTATTCCAAGTTTTTTTATAAGTGCCTTCTTTGTAGCCGTTTTCTTGTCTAAATTGATTTAATATATTTTTTCCAATATAGGTTTTATAAAGCTCAAAGAAATTTAAACCACATTTTCTAGCTAAAACAAAATATGCACTCAAAAGTTCACCTAAATCATAATCAAAACCACTGCATTTGTGGATAATAAGCTCAATATCATTTAAAATTCCATAGATATCTGCTTCATTGGGATTAGAAGTTTCTTTGCAAAAGTCATCAAAAAAAGTTACAGAAGAAACTTCCTCTGCTATGAAATTTTTATCATCTATTTGTTTTTCTTTGTATTCTTCTAAAATCAAACTTAAAATAAAATGCCATATATCCACTATTTCAATGCGCACATTGTCCCAGTTTGCAGGAGTGTGTATGCTTTTCCAATGTTTCCAAGCAAAAGAATCAATAAGCTCAGCACACTCCATATAAATACATCTTCTAAAACTAATCAATTTACCTTCTTTCGTATAGCCATTTTCCCATCCTATACCATTGGTATCATCATTTAGTTTTTGCTGGAGTTCTAGCATGCTTTTTAAAATATCTTTTACTTCCATGTTATTTCCTTTTTTAAGCATAAAATCCAAATTCTTTATTGTCTTCTTCTTTTTGTTCTTTTTGTTTGTTATATTGTTCCCAAATTTCTTCTAGTAATTTAGTGCTATCTTGGAAAATTTGTTTTTTAATATCTTCAAGATCAGTTTTATTTATTTCTTTGTTTAAACTCTTATCCATGGTGTTAAATAACTCATGTAAAGTAGCCTTTTTATGTTCTTCATTTTTTGATTCAGGTAAGGCATCGCCAATTTTCATTGCAGTGGTAATGAGCTCTTTTGGTTTTAAGGTTCCAACTCTTGAGTTTTTCATAAACTCATCGATTTGAGGTTGTACTTTGGCTACTGCTTCTTTTATTTCTTCAATTTCTTCTTGTGAAAGTTTAGTTCCACTATATGAAAATGAAAAACCAAATTGATTTCTTAAACTCAAAGATGCTGAATTTCCATCTTTATCTAATTTTGCTTCTTTTTTATCATACATAGAAAAAGAAAGATGATTGCCATTTTTTGTTTTAATATCCATAGAAAAATTTTGAGAATTGTAGCTAGAAATTTGCATAGCTTTTCCTTTCAAGTAAAGATAAGGTTATATCGTCAAAATAACCAAATCTTGAATAAATTTGCAAAGTTTTGCACTTTGCAAATTTCAAATATTTAGGGAGATAAATATTTTAGCATTAAGTCTTTAAATGCTCGTTAAATCCCAAAATAATTTTAATAATTTTTCGTTTTTTGCACATATTAAAATTTGCTCTTTGTTATGTGTCTTTTTGCATGCTTTTAGAGCTTGTTTTAAATGTTCTTTTAAAGAAAAAATCAATCCAAAGGCAATGGCTTCTTTATCTAAGCCACCTAGAATATAAATTAAAGGCATGCGCATTGATTTAGAAACATCAAGTTTTGCTTGTTCATTAATTGTGATTTTAAAATCAAATTTGCTAGGATGTTTAAACTTATAAGCTAAAGCAAGATCTAAAAACTCATCTAAATGGTTTAATTTTTTTCCACTAATAAATGGATATATAAAATAAAATAAATCTAAGATATTATTACTAATTTTGCTTTCATTATCGTAATTTTCTTGTATAAAATCATAATATGTTTTAAATTGCTCTTGATAATTTTGCACTAAAGTCATAGCCATTTTGGTTTTTGCAAAATTATTTAAGAAAACTTTAGGATTGGCTTCAAAACTAAAATCTAAAAAATTAATCTTTGTATCATTTTGATAAAAAATCCCACTAGTATCACTTTCTAAATCTAGTAAAATATTATTTGAATTAAGCTCATTGATAGAACTATTATGGACTATTTTATCATCTAATATAATAGAAAAATCATTATAAGCAAATTCATTACTCATAGGTTTTTCATAAAAACCAAAATCATCCCAAAAATTTTCTTCACTACAAGCAATGCATCCATGTCCTGCAGCTACCGGCCAAGAGGTTTTGGAGTTAAATTTAACCTTAGGACAATTATTATAAGCATAAGGTCCTTTGCAACCTACTTTAAAAAGACAATAACCTTGTTTTATATTTTCATCATCAAAACTTTGAGCAAAATTTCCTGCTTCAAATTTAGCTTTTCTTTCGCATAAATCATGTAAGCATTTACCATAAAAGGCTAAAGGTCTATTTTGCTCATCTAAGGCCATATCTTGCTCAAATAATATGTAAAAACAAAGTGCTGCGATGATATTTACATCACTTGGGGGACAACCTGGTATATTGATTACTTTTTCTTCTAAGACTTTAGAAATTCCTATGCTTTTGGTAGGATTTGGATGTGCAGCTTGAATTCCTCCATAGCTTGAGCAAGTTCCCATAGCAAAGATTGTTTTAGCATTTTTAGCACATTTTTGTAAAATTTCATATCCATTTTCACCATGTGCTCCTATGGTTAGATAAAAAGGATCTATAGCACAAACTCCACCTTCAACAGCTAAAAGAAAATCTTTTTTTTCTAAAACTTCCTCTAAATGTGATTCTGCTTGATGTCCGCTAGCACTCATAAAGGTTTCATGATACTCTAAGGAAATAAAATCAAAAATTAAATCCAAAAAATCTGGCAATGAAGTTCTAAGTAAGCTCTCGCTACACCCTGTGCATTCACTTAAATGAAGCCATATGAGACTAGGTGGGGTGTGAAGTTGAAAATATCTATGCGCCAAAGGGCTAAATTCATTTGGTAAGCCTAAAATTTTAATGATAGAATTTACAGCCTCTAATGAGATATTTTTTTCTTCTTTGCGAGAGTTTTCTAATAGAGCGATTTTATGCTCTAATATGCTTTTTAATTCTTCATTGTCCAAAGACATTTTTTAACCTTTAGCTATTTGTATCATATTTAAAAAATCATTTGCATTTAATGCAGCTGAACCTATCAATACTCCATCGCAATTTTTTAAAGCACAAATTTCTTTAATATTGCTTTGATTAACACTTCCGCCATATAAAAGCTTAGCATTAGTAAATTCTCTTAAGAAATTAAGTATAGTGTTGATATCATCAAGATTAGCACTAACTCCTGTACCTATAGAATAAATAGGCTCATAAGCTATGATAAGTTTTTTATAAGATAGATCAATATTTTCAATTTGTTTTTTTAAAAAATCCAAGCTTTTGTTAGCTTTTTTAGTTTCTAAGCTTTCGCCTATGCAATAAATGATATTAAAATCAAGATTTTTTGCAAAGTCAAATTTAGCCTTTAAAAAGCTTTCATCTTCCTTTAAAGCTCTTCTTTCAGAATGGCCTATTAAAACGCTTTTGATATTAAATTCTTCTAAGTGAATTTTACCTATTTCTCCAGTATATGCTCCATTTTCGCAAGGGTAGAAATTTTGCGCGCCTTGTTGAAATGAAAAATTGTCTTTTAAGAAAGCTATGCTAGGAGGGAAGATGAAAATTTCATCTTCTTTGTTTAAGTTTTGGTTTAATTTTTGAGCGTAAAGTTCAAAGCTTGATCTTGTATGATTACACTTTAAATTTGCTGCAAAAATCATTCATTATCCTTTATGATCAAAGGTTTTACACCAGGAAGTTCTTTTCCTTCTATAAGTTCTAATGATGCTCCACCACCGGTTGAAATGAAAGTCATCTCATCAGCATCACCTGCTCTTGCTACAACATCAGCAGTATCACCACCACCTATTACAGTTGTTGCGTGAGATTCGCTAATATAATGGCTCATTTTAATGCTACCTTTTGAGAATTTATCGATTTCAAAAACTCCCATAGGCCCATTCCACCATATAGTTTGAGCATCAGAAAGTGCTTCTTTAAACAATCTTACACTAGCAGGACCTATATCAAGTCCCATCCAACCCGCAGGAATTTCTTGCACAGGAGTGTATTTCATCACTGCTTCTTGAGAGCAAGTTTGTGCTGCTGTAACATCCACAGGAAGATAAATTTTCACCCCTAGATTTTTACCTTTGAGCAAGATTTTATTCGCTTCTTCAATTAAATCTTCTTCCAAGAGAGAATTTCCTATATCATAACCTTGAGCTTTTAAGAAAGTAAAGGCCATACCTCCACCTATGATGAGCTTATCTACTTTTGGAAGTAAGTTAGTCAAAGCTTGCAATTTCCCACTTACTTTAGAGCCACCTACTACAGCTACAAAAGGACGTGCAGGGTGTTTGATAAGATTGCTTGCAAATTCGATTTCTTTTTGGAGTAAAAATCCCGCACCTTTGTTTGCATTATCAAAGTATTTTGTAATAGCTTCAACACTAGCATGGGCTCTATGGCAAACCCCAAAAGCATCATTAATATAAACATCAGCCATAGAAGCAAGTTCTTTGGCTAAGTTTTCATCATTCTTAGTTTCACCCTTTTCAAAACGTAAATTTTCTAAAAGCAAAATTTCACTTGATTTTAATTCGCTAGCTTTTTTCTTTGCATCTTCACCTATAACATCTTTAGCCATAATGACTTCTTTAGACATTAAGCGTGCAAGTCTTTTTGCAACCGGCTCTAAAGAGTATTTTGAAGCTATTTCTTTTGGACGTCCTAAATGTGAAGCTAAAATAACTGCACAGCCATTGTCTAAACAATATCTTATAGTAGGGATAGCCGAGCGAATACGACGATCATCAGTGATATTTAAAAACTCATCTTGAGGAACATTAAAATCACATCTAATAAATACTTTTTTCTTTACAAGATCAATATCTTTAATCGATAAAATACTACTCATCTTAAGCCTTTGCTACAAATACTGCCATATCTACCAAACGAGAAGAATACCCCCATTCATTATCATACCAAGCAACCACTTTAACAAAATCATCACAAATAACTTGAGTTAAATCACTTGCTACAATCGCACCATAAGAGCAAGTTATAAAATCACTTGAAACTCTTTCTTCATCATCTACTAATAATATACCTTTTAAATTGCTAGCAGCTGCTTTTCTAAAGGCTTCGTTGATTTCTTCTTTACTTACTTTTTTCTTTAAAGTTGCAGTTAAATCCACAGTTGATACATCAGCTACAGGTACACGCATGCTTTGACCGTGTAATTTTCCATCAAGCTCAGGCATAACAAGCTTCATAGCCTTTGCTGCACCAGTTGAAGTAGGGATGATATTTTGTGCAGCAGCACGTGATCTTCTTTTATCTCTTGCTTTTGCATCAATAATGCTTTGCCCGTTTGTATATGCATGAATAGTTGTCATTAAACCTTTTTCTATGCCAAAATTATCTTGTAAAACTCTACAAATTGGACCCAAGCAGTTAGTAGTACAACTTGCGTTTGAGATGATGTTTTCGCCTTTATACTCGTGAGCATTTACCCCTAAAACATAAGTTGGAGTTTTATCTTTTGCGGGTGCACTCATGATAACTTTTTGCACCCCATGATCTAAAAATCCTTGACATTTTTCCATAGTTAAGTGTGCACCAGTACATTCTAAAACAATTTGTGCACCATATTTTGCAAAGTCTAAATCAGCTACATTTCTACTTTTTAAAACTTTTATTTTTTTATTATCAATTATTAAATCATCACCATCATTTTCAACACTACCATCATATACCCCATGAACGGTGTCATATTTGAAAAGATATTTGGTAAGCTCTATATCAGTAGTATCATTAATCGCTACAAGTTCGATATCATCGCGTTTCATAATAATTCTTGCAACGCATCTTCCAATGCGTCCAAAACCATTTATTGCAACTTTTACGGCCATTTTCATTTCCTTTTTATGATTAAGTAGGTAAAATTCTACTAAAAAAAGGTTAAATTTTAATGAAAATCGCACTTTTTGGTGGCAGTTTTGATCCACCTCATTTAGGGCATAATGCTATAGTCTTTAATGCACTAGCAAATTTAGAGCTTGATAAACTCATTATTATGCCCACTTTTATTAGTCCTTTTAAGCAAGAATTTACCGCAAATGAGCAAAGACGCTTAAAATGGTGTGAGATGATTTGGGGAGGTTTGGAAAAAGTTGAAATTTGTGATTTTGAAATAAAAAAGCAAAGACCTGTGCCTAGTATAGAAAGTGTTGATTTTTTGTATAAACAATATGAAATTTCTAAATTTTATCTTATTTTGGGAGCTGATCATTTACAAAGTCTTGAAAAATGGCATGAATTTGAAAGATTACAAAATTTGGTAGAATTTGTTGTAGCTAAAAGAGATGGTATTTTTATACCAAAACATTTTAAAACCTTAGATACTAAAGTAGATATTTCTTCTTCTTTTATAAGAGAAACCTTGCAAACATCACAAGTTTGTGAGCAAATCAAAGAAGAAGTTAAGCTTTATTATTCTAAATTTAAAAATATTTAACAAAAGGAAAATAATGCAAGAAAGAATTAATAATATAGTACAGATTTTAGATGATAAAAAAGCAGATTTAATAGAAACTTTTGATATGCAAGATAAAGATTATTTTGTTAAATTTGTAGTGATTGCTACTACTATGGGAGAAAGACATGCGCTTTCTTTGATTGATGATTTAAAAACTAATCTTAAAAGTAAGGGTGAAGAGTTTTTAAATATAGAAAGTAGTGAAGAATGGACTGTACTTGATTTGGGAGATATTTTGATTCACTTAATGAGTGAAACTTATAGGGCAAAATATAATATAGAAGAATTTTTAAAAAGTTTAAACAAAGAAAATCAAAATTAGGATTAAGATTTGGATAATCTAATCACTGAATTATCAGATTTAGCTAAAGAATATTTTGAAAATTCAGAATTTGAAAAATGTGATGAGGTTTTAAGTGAGCTTATAGCTTTTTGTAAAGGCGAAGTTACGCTTGCTCAAGATGGTAAAATGATTTTTATAGATGATGAGGACAAACATCGTTTGCTTTTAGAAGCTTACCATAATAGAGCGCTTTGTAGATTTAATTGTTTGAAATTTCAAGAAGCACTTAAAGATGCAACCATAGCTGTAGAATTTGATCCTAGTAATGTATTTTTATTTAATCTTTTGGGTCTATGTAATTTTAAATTAGATTTATTACAAGAAGCACTTTTGGCTTTTAATAAAACTATAGCACTGGATAATGCATATTATTTAGCATATTTTAATAGGGCTAGAGTTTATATACTTTTAGATGAGCACACAAAAGCTTTAAAAGATTTGCAAACTTGTATTGATTTGGCTCCAGAATATTATATGGCTTATTATACTAGAGCCATTACTTTGCTTAGTGTTGATCCAAAACAAGCTTTGATTGATTTTAAAAAGTCTCAAGATTTAGGATTTGAATCCTCGCAGATTTTTTATTATCAAGGTGTAGCTTGTGAGAATTTGGAAGATTATCAAAAAGCTATAGAATTTTTTACTAAGACGATTGAGCAAGATGAGAGTTTTGCTGATGCGTATTATAAAAGGGCTAATAATAAACGCAAGGTTGATGATTTAGAAGGAGCTTTGCAAGATTGTTTAAAATCTATTGAATTAGACAATGAAAACGCAATGGCATATTTGATTTTGGGACATATTTATAAAGATCTAGAAAAGATAGAATTATCAATAGATGCTTTTAAAAAATCAATTGAATTAGATGAAAATTTACAATATCCATGTTTTGCATTAGCTAGAGTTTTGTATGATCTAAAAGATTATGAACAAGCTTTGAAATATTATGATAAAACAATTGAGCTTTATGAAGAATACGCTCAAGCATATATTAATAGAGGCAATACTAAAATTAACCTAAAAATGATTGAAGAGGCTATAGAAGATTTTGACTTAGCAGCTAAATATTATCAAGAAAGAGCAAGAAAGCATGATTTTACTCCATCAGAATTGGCAGAACTTGAACAAGCAGTTCCTTATGGTTTTTATCATTTGGGTAATAGTTTATATGAAATAGACAAATATGATGAAGCTTTGATAAGTTATGAAAAAGCTTTGAAATATCAAAAAGAATATCCTGATGTGTTTTTTAATAGGGCTTATTTAAAATCTGATCTTGAAAAATATGAGGAAGCTTTAGAAGATAGCGAATTAGCTGTTAAATATTATAAAAAGCAAAATAATACTCAAGATTATGTTAATTCTCTTTCTCAAAGAGCTTGGATCAAAAGCAAGCTTGAAAGATTTCAAGAAGCTATGGATGAATACAATGAGCTTATAAAAACATATAAAGATTATATTGATTTAAAAGATGTATTGTTTGAAAGAGCATATTGTGCAAAAGAACTTGAATCTTATGAAGAATTAATAGCTTATTGTAATGCAGCGCATAAGGTGGATAAAAATAATTTTAAACTTTATTTTTGGCGAGGAATTGCTAAATATAATTTAAGCTTAGAAGAAGAAGCTATAGAAGATTTAAATAAGGCTTTAAAAATTGATAAAAACCATAATGGAGCAAAGTATTATAAGGGGCTTTGTTATGAAGATCTTTATATGTTTGAAGAAGCTATAAAATGTTACGATAGTGTGATTTTAAGTAATGAAGAAGATGATGAATCATATTTTCATAGAGCAAAATGTAAAAGAAATCTTGAAAAATATAATGAAGCCTTAAAAGATATCAATGAATGCTTAAAAATAAGTGATGATATTGGGGAGTATTGGATAGAAAAAGCACAAATTTTAAGCTTTTTAGGAAAATATGATGAAAGCTTTGAAGCGGCAAAAAAAGCAAGTGAGCTTGAACCAAAATCATATGAGTGTTATCATTTTATGGGTGCAGTTAAAGTGTATTCGCAAGATTTTAAAGAAGCTATAAAATATCTTAATATGGCTTTAAATTTAGATGAAAGTCAAAATTGGACACATTATTATAAGGCAGAGTGTTTAAGAAATTTAGGTGATTTTCATGATGCATTGCAATGTTATGAAGATTGCTTAAAGATAACAAAAGAAAATACTGATGCTTTGGTGGGAAAAATTCAGTGTTTAGAAGAGCTAAAAGAATACAAGCAAGCTTTAGAGTGTACTAAAGAATTATTAAAGCTTGATGAAGAAAATGAATTTGCATTAAAAAATCAAAATATTTTAATGCAAAAATTAAAACAGCAAAATAAAAAATGGTGGCAAATTTGGAATTAAGCTTTGTATGATTTATTATTTGTGTAGATTTGAAAATTTGCATAAATAAAGTCTATTTGGTGTTTTTAATGAAAATATGAGTTTTAAAAAAAGTTATTTGACCTTTTATATTAATGTCAAACTCCAAAGGGATAAAAATCAAAGACGAGTTATTGCTAAGTTTGTAGCTTAATTGTGAATTTTTCTGATAATTTTTTAAGATTTTGTCAAAATTTTCAAGCTTTAAAAGTTCTTTTTCCTGAAGTAAAAAATATAAGGTATTATCATCAATCTTCATAAAATATTTAAAGTCGCTTGAATTAGCAACAAAATCAAATAATACTTCATCATAATTTTCTTTTAATTTGGAGTATTTTGGATGAAATTTTTTGGACATATTGTGAAATTCTATCTTTTGTGGTTTTAAATGAGTTAAATTATAAGTTTTTAAAAAATCATCAAAACTATAATTGTTGTTATAATTTTTATTAAGATTATGCAAGGTGTTTTTGATACTTTTAATTTGATTATAATATTGCCTGCTTTGAATATAGTCAAGATTTAAAGAATGTATAGAGATTTCTAATTTTTGCAATTGATATTTTTGTGAAGAGAAGCTTATGTAATTTGCAAAAAATCCTAAAAATAGCGCCATAAGTGCAAGTAGATAAAAAGAAAATTTTAATGCTATTTTTTGTTTAAACACGCTTAGATAATTTGCAATCAAAAGCCATAAATTTAAAGCTAATACTGCTAAGCGTTCTGGCGTAAAGCCATATTGTGTAATTCTAATTATAATAGCATAAAATACGAAAATATTTAGTGATAGTACCACAATAAAAAAGGCATAAAGTAATGATTTTTTGATTTTATAAAAAGATAAATTTATCCAAAGATTAATTAATAAAAAACTACCAAACCAAAGACATAAATGAACTATACTAAGATTTTCTAAAAGATTAAATAATGCTCCTAAACCATAGGTAAAAAGCATGATTATATATAAAATACTAAAAGTATTTAGTATAAAAACAAAAATTTTATGAAAATTGTATGAAGTAAAATTGCCAAGTAAAAATAAAGAAAAAATTCCAGCACTACAAAGCCATAATGATAAAACACAAGAATCTAACATGCTTGAAGAAATATCAAATAAAAAATCAAATGAACCATAAAATATAGCCAAAAATATACCAAAAATGAACCAAAAGCTTATACTAAAAGAAATGGCAGCTAAAAAATGATGAAAATAATTAAAATCATATAATTTTCTTGCACATACTAAAGCTATAAGAGCTGTTGTTAAGGAAATATACAAAGAATTATTAGTAAAAAATATTAAATAATTTTCTATACCATCTTTAAAAATAAAATTTAAAAATATATAAAAAATTAGCCCAAAAAATCCAACCCATAAATTTTTCAAACTTTTATAATTTTGTATTAAATTGCTTTTTGATTCAGTGAATGTTTCACAAAAAATTATAAATAGGGTTAAAAGTAAAAAAATACTAGTTTGATATGAATTATAAAAAAATGCTACAAAAAACCAAAAACATAAATAAAAAATAACTCCAAGTGGATGATGTAATAAAGCTATATAGCTAGAATTAATAAATTTTTTAAACATGAATATTTTTTATTTTTTCAAGTAAAATTGATATAAATCCTTCAAAGTCAGGTAAATTTAAATCCTTAATTTCTCTTTGCTGTTTTCCCCACATGCATTCAGGAAAAAACCCATCTTCTTTAAAACGTGCCATAACATGAAAATGCACTCTTGGTACATAGTTTGCAAAGGAAGCTATGTTGATTTTTTCTGGGTTATAGTGCTCTCTAAGGCTTAATTCACAAGCTAAAACATATTGAAAAAGCATATTTTGCAAAAAGGCTGGGCAATCACTTAATTCTCTGTAATTTTCTTTAGTAAAAATTTTTACCCAAGGAATTTGAGAATTTTCTTTTTCTATAAATAAATAATCATTTTCATAAATCATACTAACCCTTAAGAAAAGACTAGGATTATTCCTAGTCTTTTGATTATTTTTTTGGTCCTATCATTTTTGTAGGATCTACAAATTTAGCAAAGTCTTCTTCACTTACCAAGCCAAGCTCCATAGCACTTTCTTTTAAAGAAATACCTTTTTTGTGAGCATTTTTAGCTACTTTAGCTGCGTTTTCATAACCAATGTGTGGGTTTAATGCAGTCACTAGCATTAAAGAATTATGTAAATTATGATCTATTTTTTCTTTATTTGGCTCTATGCCAACAGCACAGTGGATATTAAATGAATGCATAGCATCAGCTAATAAATCAAGGCTTTGTAAAAAATTATAAATAATCACAGGTTTAAAAACATTAAGCTCGAAATTTCCTTGGCTTGCTGCAAAACCAATAGCTGCATCATTTCCCATAACTTGTACTGCAACCATAGTTAAGGCTTCACACTGAGTAGGATTAACCTTACCTGGCATGATGGAACTTCCTGGTTCATTCTCAGGTATGTTTAACTCTCCAAGACCACATCTAGGGCCACTTGCTAGCCATCTAATATCATTTGCTATTTTCATTAAATTTGCAGCTAAGCCTTTCATAGCTCCATGGGTAAAATTAATTGCATCATGGCTTGTTAGTGCATGGAATTTATTTGGACTTGAAACAAATTTAGTGCCTAAAAGCTTGCTTAATTCCTCGCTTACTTTTTCACTAAGTTCTGGATGAGCATTTAATCCTGTGCCAACAGCTGTCCCACCTATTGCAAGCTCTCTTAATGTAGGTAAAGAAGCGATGATTTGCTCTTTTGAGTGAAGTAACATAGAAAGGTATCCACTAAATTCTTGAGCTAGGGTAAGTGGTGTAGCATCTTGAAGGTGAGTTCTTCCTATTTTAATAATCCCTTCAAATTCTTTTACTTTCTTTTCAAAAGTCGCAATAAGCTCATCTAAAGCAGGGATAAGTTTTTTTTCTACTTGTTCTACTGAAACTATGCTCATAGCAGTTGGAAAGGTATCGTTTGAGCTTTGGCTCATATTTACATGATCATTTGGATGAACAAGTTTTTCTTTTCTAAAATCACCACCCATAATTTCAGTAGCACGATTTGCTATAACTTCGTTCATATTCATATTACTTTGAGTGCCTGAACCTGTTTGCCATATTGCTAGTGGGAAATTATCGTCAAATTTTCCTGCTACGATTTCATCGCAAGCTTGCACAATAGCATCTTTTTTAGCATCGTCTAATTTGCCAAGTTTGTTATTAACTAAAGCCAAAGATTTTTTAAGATTTGCAAAAGCATAAATTAAAACTTTTGGCATTTTTTCACAACCAATTTTAAAATTTTCAAAACTTCTTTCAGTTTGTGCACCCCAATATTTATCATTAGGAACTTTAATCTCTCCCATAGTATCGTGTTCGATTCTATATTCCATGGCTTTTCCTTGTAATAAAATAAGATATGATATTTAAACCAAATAAACCCTAAAGTTTGCTTATAATTTAAGAAGTATTTATAAAATTTTTTAAAAAAGTGTAGTTTTTTCAAAACTACACAAAATATTTATTCTACGGTAACACTTTTTGCTAAATTTCTTGGCATATCTACATCATTACCAAGTCTTATAGAAACTTCTAAGGCAAGAAGCTGTAAGATCACCATCATTTCAAAAAATTCACACATATAGTGTTCTTGTTTTGAAGTTCTTATAAAATCATCGCTTAAATCAAAATCAAGTGGAGAAATAGCAAGTAGGGTAGAATCCCTTGCAGCTAATTCTTCTACATTTGATTTGGTTTTTTCATAAAGGCAATTTTGCGGCATTAGTGCAACGGTAAAAAGCTCGCTATCTGCTAGAGCAATAGGCCCATGTTTCATTTCACCTGCTGGATATCCTTCAGCATGCAAGTATGAAATTTCTTTTAATTTTAAAGCCCCTTCTAATGCTAGTGGATAAAATACATCTCTTCCTATAAAGAAAAAGCCATGGCCATGTAGGTATCTTTTTGAAATTCTGTGTACTTTTTCATGCAAGTTTTGTTCAACTTTAACTATACTTGGCAAGCTTCTTAGAGCTTTGATTTCTTTACCCATATCTAAATTTGCTTTTTGTGCAAGATAGATTGCAAGCATCCATAAAGTTGCTACTTGAGTGGCAAAAGCTTTAGTTGAAGCCACACCTTTTTCAATGCCCGCTCTAGTAAGTAATGATATATCAGCTAAACGCACGATATTAGAATTATCCACATTACATATTGCTAAAGTTTTAACTCCTTGTGCTTTTGCTATTTTTAAAGCTTCAAGTGTATCAGCCGTTTCACCGCTTTGAGAGATTACTATAAAAAGAGTATTTTTGCCTATAATGGCTTCTCTGTATCTAAATTCACTTGCTACTTCAACTTTAGTTTTAATCTTTGCAAGTCTTTCAAGCAAATAAGCCCCACTTAATGCTGCATGATAGCTTGTGCCGCAAGCACAAAGTGTTATTTCATCTATGTTTTGCAAAAGAGTTTCATCTATATCTTCAAAAACAATCTGCTCACCTTGTAAGCGTCCCATTAAAACTTCGCCTAAAACTCTACTTTGCTCATAAATTTCTTTTTCCATAAAAAATCTATAACCATCTTTTTGAGCATAACTTTTATCTTGACTTAAAGCTACAAAAGCAGGTTGTATGCAAGCTTGATCATGGCAAATTTTGCATTCGTTTAAATTCACATATCCATAATCCCCATCTTCAAGATAAGCTACTTTATCCACTAAAGAAACTAAAGGCGCATCACTTGATGCAAAATAATATTCATTTTCATCGCCATTTTTTCCGATGATGAGTGGCACAGCATTTTTAGCAAAATAAATTGTATTAGGATCTTTTTTACTCACAAGTAAGATTGCAAAAGCACCTTTTAGTTCAGCTATAGTTTTTTTAAAAGCTTCAAATGGTTCTAAATTGCTTGCATAGTATTCAAATAAATGTACAATAACTTCAGTGTCAGTTTGACTTAGAAAATTAATACCTTCTTGTGTGAGTTTTGTTTTTAATTCTTGGTAATTTTCTATGATTCCATTATGTATTACGCAAGAGTATTGTCCTAAATGTGGATGAGCATTTATTTCAGTTGGTTTTCCATGGGTTGCCCAACGCGTATGGCCTATAGCAAGTCCAAAGCCATCACTATTAAAATTAGCAGTTTTATTAGCTAAATTTTCTAATTTTCCAACCGCTTTAAAAAAGTCTAACTCTCCATCTTTCATTACTGCTATGCCAGCGCTATCATAACCTCTATACTCAAGCTCTTTTAAGCCTTCTAATATGATTTTTTTCTTTTCTTTGGTCCCTATATATCCTACTATTCCACACATCTTTTACTCGCTTATTAGTGATTTAAGAATTTGATCTTTATGATCTTGCAAGCTTTCGTTTTTATGCAAAATCAAAACATTTCGCGTTCTTTCTTTTATGGTTTGAATTTTTGCTGCGCTTAAGA
The DNA here is from genome assembly GCF_024723605.1 of Campylobacter sp. LMG 17559. NCBI lineage: Bacteria > Pseudomonadati > Campylobacterota > Epsilonproteobacteria > Campylobacterales > Campylobacteraceae > Campylobacter > Campylobacter sp. LMG 17559. The sequence goes on along the minus strand of NZ_JANQCZ010000002.1, from coordinate 10,113 downwards.
TAATATCATATCTTGCAAGCACATCCATCACATAAGCCATTAAACCTTTTTGATCTTTTGTGTTTAAGGTTATTTTGGCATAGCTTTTGGAATAATTCATATCTAATTTTAATTCATCTTTTTTAATGTTTGGTTTTTTTGCCTTTTTTTGTACTTTTAAATGTAATTTAGAATTTAGTAAATTTTCTAAACTTTGTTTTTGAGTATCGCTTACTATATCTGAATATTCAAATTTCAAATAAACTTTTTCATCAAATAATTCAAAGAAGCTCATAAAGATTAAATTCAAAGAACTTAAAGTATTGAGTATATTTTCAAGATTGTTTTTTCTATTCATTATAAGCTCTAGGGTAAAATTATCTTGATTATCAAGCCAAAAAGTAAAATTTTCTTTTTGTGTAATTTGCGTTATTTTAATGATTTTTTCAAAACTATTTTTTATAAAAAATAAATTGGATTTAATATGAGTAATATTATTTTGAGTTTGTTCATCAAGATCTAAAAAAGCCTTACTTCTTTTTAGGGTTTGTTCTTTTTTTACTCTTCTTTGGCTCTCATCAATTAAATTCTCATCCTCAAAGCCTTCTAATGCATTTTGAAATAATCTTTCTAAACTTTTATAATAAAAATGATTTTCTATACCCAAAGCTTTAGCATTGCAAAAAGATAAAAGATGTAAGGTTTTTAAGGTATTTATATCATTTAATTTGGAAATAAAATTTAAAACAATAGTAGAATTATAAATATCTTCTTTTTCTATAATGTCTTTAAAAGCATTAAAATTTTTATATAATCTTAAGCCAAAATCTAAAAGCTCACTATCAACTTGGAATTTTCCTACATAAGCTCTGTAAATATTTGCTAAAGAAATTTCATTTTCTTCATGAATAGCACTTAAAAGTATGGTGAGTTTTATTATTAAAAGTGTATTTTCATCAAAGTCATAATCTTTTTCTTCAAAGTATTTTAAGCAAAGTAATGCTCTATCTAATGCACTATAAACACCTTCTTCTTCGAGTAAAAATTTACTTTGAGTAAGAGGTTTGCAAAAATCTTTTAAAATATTAGCATCAGCAAGAAGTTTTAAAAGAGCAAAAGAATGCTTTCTTTCTAAAATTTTCTTGAATAATTCTAAATTTTCATCTTTATTTTCTGCTCTTCTTAGTGTAAAAATGAGTTTGATATCAAAATTATAATCTTTATCATCTAATTTTAAAAGTTGATTTAATATCGAGTTTAGGTTTTCACTCTTACTAGAATAAGTAAAAAAGCTATTTTGTGTTTCATAAAGTTCATTATCTTTATAGTGTTTTTCTTGGATACACCTTGCTAAAAATTGCGTATAAATTCCACAAGTTTGCATACATTGCATAGCTTTTTGAATAAGTATGGATTTAAGATCTAAATTTTTCTTTTCTTTTTTTTGCATTAAGTTAGCAAGTTCTTGTGAATTTTGTATTAAAAATAAATTAGTGTTTTTACCTTCTAAAAGATTCATTGCACATTTAAGTGAAAATAAAAAATCACTTGCAAGTTTAAATTCGCTTAATTCTTTTTCGTTGATAAAATTAAGCATATAATTTTTAGGAGAATCTTTAAATAATATACTTAAATTTTCTATATCAAGTTGCTCATCTAAACCACCAAAATTTTTATTAATATCAAATTCTTGCTTGATTAAAGGTTGATGATAAGGGTTAAATTCTTGCAAGATTTTTAAAGCAAATTCTTCTTTTAATTCATCTTGAGCTTGAGAAATTTTTTCTTTGATTTGTTTGAATAAAATTTTAGATCCGCAAATATAACGATATTGTAAAATATTTTGTTTTAGCTCGTTTTTAGCTATATTATAAAGTCCATTTATTTCACAAATTTGATAATTGATATTTAAATTAATATCATTTAATGAAGTAATAAATGCTTTCATTAAAGGCTTGATATTGTAAGCTTTTATATCTTTATAAATAAGTAATAAATCAACATTTTCTTTTATACTTAAATTCATTTTAGCATATTGTTTAATAGCGATAATACAAAAAGGGAATTTATCATTATGCGGAAAATAATCATCAAAAAAATCATTCAAAACAAGCTCGTAAACATCTTCTATAAAACGATCAATTTCTTTAGAGTGATAAAAACTAAACGAGCCTTGTTTTAAAAAAAGTCTAGAACAATAAGCTTCATAATCTTTTAAAGAATTTTTTAATTTTTGAATTTTTTGTATATCCATAACTTGATAATAATCCTTATTTAATTTTACTAGTATCATACCAAAAATACTTTGTATTAAATTTTAAGTAAGTTAAAATTATAATTGTAATTTAAATTTAAAAAATGGTAAGAATATGCAAACAATTATAGAAAAACTAGAAAATCAAGAAAGATTAAATGAAGAAGAAGCTAACAAGCTTTGGGATTTAGAGCTTTTTACTTTAGGCAAATACGCACAAAGAATTCGAACTAATTTGCATGGTAAAAAGGTTTATTTTAATATCAATCGCCATATTAATCCTACAAATATATGTGCAGATACTTGTAAATTTTGTGCTTTTTCAGCACACAGGAAAAATCCTAATCCTTATACTATGTCGCACGAAGAGATAATGAAAATAGTCGATGAAACAGTTTTAAGAGATACAAAAGAAATTCATATCGTTTCAGCACATAATAAAAACACTTCATGGCAGTGGTATTTGGAAATTTTTAAAATGATTAAAGAAAAATATCCATTTTTACATATTAAAGCCTTAACTGCTGCTGAGATTGATTTTTTAAGCAGGGCTTTTAATATGAGCTATGAAGAAGTGATAGAAAAAATGCTTGAATACGGTGTTGATTCTATGCCAGGTGGTGGGGCTGAAATTTTTGATGAAGAAATTAGAAAAAAAATTTGTCATGGTAAAGTAAGTAGTGAAAATTGGTTGAAAATTCACAAACTTTGGCATGAAAAAGGCAGACAAAGTAACGCCACAATGCTTTTTGGGCATATAGAAAGTAGAGAAAATAGAATTAATCATATGATAAGATTGAGAAATCTTCAAGATCAAACTGGTGGTTTTAATGCTTTTATTCCTTTGGTTTGGCAACAAGATAATAGTTTTATTACAGGTAAAAAACCACTTGGCTCAGTAGAAATTTTAAAAACCTTAGCTATAGCAAGGATAGTGCTTGATAATATTAAAAATATTAAAGCTTATTGGGCAACCATGGGTATAAATTTAGCTATGGTAGCTCAAGATTTTGGTGCAAATGATTTAGATGGTACTATAGAAAAAGAAAGCATACAAAGTGCAGGTGGGGCAAAAAGTTCAAATGGCTTGAGTTTAAAAACTTTTATAGAAATGATTCAAAGCTCAGGCTATATAGCAATAGAACGAGATAGTTTGTATAATGAATTAAAAACTTATTAAGGATAAAAATGGATTTTTTTAAACTTAAAGAACATAATAGTGATGTAAAAACTGAAATTTATGCAGGTATTGCTACTTTTTTAGCAATGATTTATATTATACCAGTTAATGCAAATATTATGAGTAATTCAGGTATGCCACTAGAAGCTTTAATTGTTGCAACTGCTTTAGTAACTATTATAGCTACTACTTTTAGTGCTTTTTTTTCTAATACTCCTGTGGCTATGAGTGTGGGTATGGGGCTAAATGCGTATTTTACTTTTAGCGTGTGTAATACCTATCAAATTCCTTGGCAAAGTGCTTTGGGAGCTGTGTTTTTATCGGGTATTGTTTTTACTTTATTATCTTTTACTAATTTTAGAATTTGGGTGATAAAAAGCATACCAAATGATTTAAGAAAAGCCATATCAGCAGGTATTGGAACCTTTATAGCTTTTATGGGGCTTGTGCAAATGGGGATTATCACCAAAAGCGAAGCAACTTTAGTGGGTTTGGGCGATTTTTCAAGCACTAAAGTGCTTTTTGGATTGTTTGGTTTGTTTTTGGTTTTTGTTTTTTGGGCTTGGAGGATTAAAGCTGCGTTTATTTTAGCTGTTTTTGTAAGTGCTTTGTGTGCTTGGATTTTTGGTATTGATGGAGCTAAATTTCCTGAGCAACTTTTATCTTTACCAGTTATTAGTGGAGATAATGGTTTAAGTGCTATATTTGGTAAGCTTGATATTAAAGGAGCTTTAGAGCTTAGTATGATTCCTATAGTACTTACTTTTTTTGTTACTCAGCTTTTTGATAGCGTGGGTACAATCACAGGTGTAGGCTCAAGAGGAAAAATATTTGATGATCCAAAGCAAGGTGAGAAAAAATTAGGTAAAACCTTGGGCGCTGATGCAGCAAGTTCGGCTATGGGGGCGGTTGTTGGAACTTCTACTGTAACTGCTTTTGTAGAAAGCTCAGCAGGGGTAGAAGCAGGAGGTAGGACAGGACTTACAGCTTTAGTTACTGCTATATGTTTTGTTTTTACTTTATTTTTACTGCCAGTATTTAAAGCCATTCCTGCAAATTCTATTTATCCTATTTTGGTACTTGTTGGTGTTTTAATGTTTATGGAAGTTGCAAATATTAATTTTAAAGATAAAGCTATAGCAGTAAGTGCGTTTTTTATTATCATCATGATGCCACTGACTTATTCTATTACCACAGGTTTTGCTTTTGGATTTATTGCATATTTATTTATGCGTATTATGCAAAAAGAATTTGATAAAATTAATCTTGGTATTATTGTATTAAGTGCGATTTCATTATTAGTATTTTTATTACAATTTTTATAGGAAGTGATTATGTATTATTATGCTTATGAAGAATTTCAAAAAGAAATTATCCCTTTTATGCGTAAAATTAAGGAAGAATTTAATCCAGATGTGTTACTTGCCATTGCAAGAGGTGGTATGACTTTGGGTCATTTTTTAGCAGAAGGTATGGGTAATAGAAATTTATTTTCTTTAAATTCCATTCATTATGAAGACACTCAAAAACTAGATACGATTAAAATTTTTAATATCCCTGATCTTAGTTCATATAAAAAAGTTCTTTTGATAGATGATATTATAGATAGTGGTGAAACTATGATAGAAATCAAAAGAGTTTTAATGAAAAAATATCCTCATTTAGAACTCAAAGTAGCAAGTGTTTTTTATAAACCTTCAGCATTATTAATCCCTGAGTTTTATATAAAAGAAGCTAAAGAGTGGATTGACTTTTTTTGGAGTATTAAAATTTAGCTTTAAATCAAATACAAATGCTATAATATATATTGACTTTATTTTGTTAAGAAAGGATGTCTTATGAGTTTAACAAGAAGAAAATTTCTAAAAGGACTTGCTGCTACTTCAGCGATTGCTTCGGTTAATCCTTTAGTAGCTGCAAGTGAGGGAACTAAATTTTATGATACTAAAAAAATTCCTCACGCTACTCACTTTGGTGCTTTTTGGGCTGAAGTAAATTCAGAGGGAAAACTTGTAAAAGTTACACCACAACAATCTGACAAACATCCTTCTATTATCACTGATGCTATCATTGATAGAACTTATTCAGATACTAGGGTAAAGTATCCTTGTGTTAGAAAAAGTTTCTTAGAAGGTAAAAAAAGACCTAAATTAAGAGGTAAAGAACCTTTTGTAAGAGTAAGCTGGGAAAAAGCTTTAGAGCTTGTATTGCAAAAATTAAAAGAAACTCCTATTGAAAATTTATTTAATGCAAGTTATGGTGCTTGGGGGCATGTAGGTTTATTGCACAATTGTAACTCAGTAGCAGGAAGATTTTTTAATACAGCTTTAGGTGGTCACATCGGCACTGATGGAGAGTATAGTAATGGAGCTGCTGGTAAGGTTAATGCTAGTATAGTAGGGGATTTAGAAGTTTATTCTTTACAAACTTCTCATGAGGTTATTTTAGAAAATACCCAAGTTTATGTTTTATGGGGAGCTGATCTTTATAAATGTAATCAAATTGACTTTAAAGTTGCAAATCGTGGTAATGATGAGTATTATAAAAAATACAGCAAATCAAATATCAAATTTATTAGTATTGATCCTCAATACACTCAAACAGCAGAGATTTTAAATGCTCAGTGGATTAAAATTCGTCCAAATACCGATGTAGCTTTAATGCTTGGTATGATGAATTATTTATATAAAAGTGGAAAATATGATAAAAAATTTATTGAAAAATACACTGATGGTTTTGACAAATTCTTACCTTATTTACTTGGAAAAACTGATGGTATTGATAAAACTCCAGCTTGGGCTGCAAATATTACCGGTGTTGAAGAAAAAGTTATTACCGCATTAGCAGATACTTTTGTAAAAAATAGAACTTTCTTAGCAGGTAACTGGGCTATGCAAAGAGCGCACCATGGCGAACAAGCTGATTGGACTTTAATGGTTTTAGCTTCAATGATAGGTCAAGTGGGTTTACCTGGTGGTGGATTTGGTTTTTCAATGCACTATTCAGGTGGCGGACAAGCATTTTCAGGTGTAAGATTGCCAGTAGGTTTACCGCAAGGTAAAAATAATCTTGATACTAATATCCCTGCAAGTAGAATTTCAGAAGCAATATTAAATCCAGGCAAAACAGTTAAGTTTAAAGGTAAAGAAATTACCTATCCAAAAATCAAACTTATGTATGTAGTAGGTGCTTCTGTATTGGGTCATCATCCGGACACAAATGAGCTTATCAAAGCTTTAAGAACTCTTGATACGCTAATCGTACATGAGCCTTGGTGGACGCCTATGGCAAAAATGGCTGATATTGTATTGCCTTCAACTACAACTTTAGAAAGAGATGATATTAGTTTTGGTGGTTCTTATTCTCAAGATTATGTTTATGCTATGAAAAAAGTAATTGAGCCTTATTTTGAAAGTAGAAATGATTATGATATTTTTGAAGAATTGGCAAAAAGAATAGGTGAAAGAGAGCATAAAAAATTCACCGGAAATAAAACAAAACAACAATGGCTTGAAGGTTTTTATGGCAGAAGTGATTGTCCTTATTATATGGAATTTGCTGATTTTTGGAAACAAGGATTTATTCATTTTGAAGCTCCAAAAGAAGCTTATAACTTTGTAAGACACTCCGAATTTAGAGCTGATCCTGTGGCAAATAAACTTGCAACAGAAAGTGGAAAAATTCAAATTTATTCATCAAAATTTGAAAAATATAACTTGGAAGACTTTAAAGCACATCCAACTTGGTTTGAACCAGCTGAGTGGTTAGGTAATGAAAAATTAGTTAAAAAATATCCTTTCCATTTGTTAAGCCCACACCCAAGATATAGAGTGCATTCTCAGCTTGATAATACTTGGGTAAGAGATTTGTATAAAATTCAAGGTAGAGAGCCTGTGATGATTAATACAAATGATGCTAAAAAACTTGGCATTACACACGGAGAAGTTGTAGAAGTATATAACTATCGTGGATCACTTTTAGCAGGGGCTTTTGTAACAGATAATATTATGGAAGGGGTTATTAGTATCCAAGAGGGTGCTTGGTATGACCCTGAAGATGTAAGCGATAGCAAGCCAAGATGCAATGCAGGTCATGTAAATGTTTTAACAAGTTCAAGACCAACTTCAACTATGGCTCAAGCAACTAGTGTTAATACTTGTCTAGTGGGTATTAAAAAGCTAAAAGAAGTTATAAAACCTTATAACTCAACTACACCACCAGAAATTATAGGAGCTTAATAATGAAGAAGATTATATTAGTATTGACTTTTTTAGCTAGTGCTTTATTTGCTAAAGATATGTTTATTTTTAATGAAAAAGTAGATCTTTTAGATAGTGCTAGTAAAAAAGTGGTAGGGCAAATTTATGAAGGCTCTAAAGTAGAGCTTATAAAAGAAGAGGGTGAATATTCTTTGATTAAAGTTAAAGGCGAGGTTGTGGAGACAAATCCAAAAAGTCTTGCTTATACTAAAGATGGAATTTATCTTTTGCTTACTTTAAATGCTAAAAATGCAAGCAATGAAATGGAATTTTTAGTTAAGAGTAAAGATTTAACCGATCAAGAAATTCTTGCTTGGGATGAGATAGAATTAACTTATTATGATACTTGTACAAGTTGTCATGCAGCACATAAACCAAAAGAACATTTAATGGAAGAATGGGATGCATACTTATCTGCTATGCAAGGGTTTGCAAAAATTACTGATGTAGAAAAAGATAGAATTTTAAGATTTTTACAATCTCACGCAAGTAATGGACCTGTAAAACTTGACTAATCAAAAATGAAAAGGTATTTGCTAGCCGTTTTATTTTTTGATTTTTGTGCTTTATTGTATGGCATAAGCACTTTATCTATAAGCTATAACGAAGCACAAATTTATTTTTATGATCATAGCTTAATTGCTATGATCGCTAGATTAGGCACCACTCTTTTTGGTCAAAATGACTTTGGATTAAGACTTCCTTTTGTTTTATTGCACTCTTTAAGCTGTGTTTTATTATACATTTTAGCTTTAAGATACACCAAAACTTCTTTTGATGCTTTTATTTCTGTGGTGCTTTTTATATTGCTCCCTGGTAGTGTAGCTAGTGCTTTACTTATTAATGAATCAAGTATTGTGATATTTTTTACACTTTTGATTTTAGTATTATTTGAATATAAGAAAATATTTTTATTTTATATTTTATTGGTTTTAGTTCTTTTTGTAGATGGAAATTTTGCAATTTTATACTTATCTTTTTTCTTTTTTGCTATTTATAAAAAAGATAAATTACTTATTATATGTTCTTTGATTTTATTTGCTATCGCAATGAGTGTTTATGGATTTGATGCAAGTGGAAAGCCTAAGGGGTATTTTTTGGATACTTTGGGTATTTTTGCAGCTTGTTTTTCGCCTTTGATTTTTCTTTATTTTTTTTATGTTGTTTACAGAATTCTTTTACAAGATGATAAGCCACTTTTATGGTTTATTAGTGCAAGTACTTTTGTTTTTTGCTTAATTTTTTCTATAAGACAAAGACTTTTTTTAGAAGATTTTTTACCTTTTTGTGTGGTTTGTACGCCTTTGTTGATTCGCTATTTAATGTCTTCTTATCGCTCAAGAATGCCACAATTGCGCCTAAAACATAAAATTTTTATAGAATGTTCTTTGATATTTTTATTATTTTTTTATCTTGGTATTATTTTTAATCAAAGTTTTTATTATTTATTAAAAGATCCTAAAAAACATTTTGCCTATGATTATCACATAGCTAAAGAATTAGTTCTAAATTTAAAACAACACAATCTCACACATATTGCTACACAAGATAAAGAACTAGCCTTAAGACTTAAATTTTATGGTATTTCCAAAGGTAAGCTAGAACTTCATTCTAGTAAAAAAGCTAGTAAAATCTATGTTAGTTTAGGTAAGCATAAAGTATATTATTTTATAAAATGAAACAAGCTTTTACTTTAATAGAACTGGTTTTTGTTTGTATAGTATTATCCTTATTATTTTCTATGGCTTATGTTTATTATAAACCTGATTATTTGCGCTTGGGGGCTGAGCAAGTTTTAAATGATATTAAATACACAAGACATTTAGCTTTAATGCAAAATGATTTTAGAGTTAAAGAATTTAATATTGCTAAACGAGAGTGGTTTAAGGCTAAATGGCAGCTGTATTTTATACGCTCAAAATCTGCCACTAATAATGAACAAACCTATACCATTTTTTTAGATAAAAACGGCGATGGCAATGCAAACATAGGTAAAAATATGATCAATAAAGACAGAGAAATAGCTGTTGATCTTATCAATCCAGATATATTAATGAACTCAGGTCAAAGTGGAGTGATAAATCAAAATGATTTCAAAGCAAATTTAAAATATAATATAGAAAAAACTTATGGCATATCTAAAGTTTTGTTTGAAGGTGCTTGTAAAGGAAGTACGCGTTTAGTTTTTGATGGTTATGGTCGTTTATATACACCTTTAAAAAATGCTACACGTGTTTATGATAAACTTGCTTCTTTTAATAATGATTGCATTATAAGATTATCTAATAATCAAAATGAGCATATATGCATTATTATAAATCCCATTAGTGGCTATGCTTATATCCCTAAATTTTCTTCAAATAAATCACAAAATATTATACTTAATAACAAAAACATCTACTGTCATACCTTATAAGATATATTGATGTTGTATCACCCTG